>DASYXX010000399.1:0-8925 GCA_035934395.1 Streptosporangiaceae bacterium | reverse complement strand
TGCCGACGTCCTGGGTGCAGGCCAGCTCGATGACCTTGACCAGGCCCAGGTCGGTGTCGACGTCGACGACCGCGCGGTGCGCGGCGAACGCGTACTGCACGTGCGCGAAGCCCTGGCCGGTCTCCGGGTCGACCGGGTAGGTCGGCCGGTGCCGCCACTCGACGGTCTCCTCCAGGATCTCGCTGCCCACGATCTCGGCGATCGAGCCCAGCGTTCCCTCGGCGTCCGACACGGCGTGGCCCGCGGCCAGCCGCAGCCCGGCGACCGTGCGGCCGAGCCGCCGCTGCGCCAGGCCCAGCACCTGGTCACGGACCCGCTCGCAGGCCGCCTTGACCGCGCCGCCCGTTACGTAGGTCTGGCGGGACGCCGAGGTCGAGCCGCCGGAGCCGACCGTGGTGTCCTTCGGGTGCACCACCACGTGGTCCACGCCGAGCTCGGTCCGGCAGATCTGCTGCTCGATCGTCACCAGGCCCTGGCCGACCTCGGCGGCGGCCGTGTGCACGGTCACCATGGGCTCGCCGCCGGCGATCTCCAGCCGGACCCGGGCCGTGGAGTAGTCGTCGAAGCCCTCGGAGAAGCCGACGTTCTTGTAGGCGACCGCGTAGCCGACCCCGCGCACGACGCCCTCGCCGTGGGTGGTGTTGGACACCCCGCCCGGCAGGTCGCGCAGATCCGGCGGTCCGGCGCCGGGCCGGCCGTTCGCCGGTGGCAGCGGCATGTCCAGCAAGCGGCTGAGCAGCTCGGCGACCGGGGCGGGGCTGTCCACGACCTGCCCGGTCGGGGCCTCGCAGCCCTGGCTCATCGCGTTGCGGCTGCGCAGCTCGACCGGGTCCAGGCCCAGGGCCGCCGCCAGCTTGTCCATCTGCGCCTCGTAGCCGAACGCGGCCTGCACCGACCCGAAGCCGCGCATCGCGCCGCACGGCGGGTTGTTGGTGTACACGCCGTAGGTGTCCACGTGCACGTTCGGGACCACGTACGGCCCGATGCCCATCGTCCCGGCGTTGCCGACCACGGCGGGCGTGCTCGAGGTGTACGCGCCGCCGTCGAGGTAGATCTCCGCCCTGACGTAGACCAGCCTGCCGTCGGACGTCGCGCCGTGCTCGTAGCGCATCTCGGCGGGATGGCGGTGCACGTGCCCGAAGAACGACTCCTCGCGGTTGTAGACCATCTTGACCGGCTTGCCCGTGTGCAGCGCCAGCATGCAGGCGTGGATGTGCATGGACAGGTCCTCGCGGCCGCCGAACGCTCCGCCGACCCCGGCCAGCACCAGCCGGACCCGCTCCGGCGGCAGCGCGAGCGCGGCGCAGATCTGCCTCTGGTCGACGTGCAGCCACTGGGTGGCCACGTACAGGTCGACCCCGCCCTCGCCGTCCGGCACGGCCAGTCCCGCCTCCGGGCCGAGGAACGCCTGGTCCTGCATCCCGACCGAGTAGCTGCCGGTGACCACGACGTCGGCCGCGGGTGCCGGGTCGCCCTTGCGCAGCTTGAGGTGGCGGACCAGGTTGCCCTGGGGGTGCAGCTTCGGGGCGGCCGGGTCGAGCGCCTGCCTCGCCCCGGTCACCGGCGGCAGGACCTCGTACTCCACCGCGATCTTTTTCGCCGCCTGGCGGGCGATCTCGGGATGGTCGGCGGCGACCAGGGCGACCGGCTCGCCCTGGTACCTGACGACGTCGGCGGCCAGGACCGGCTGGTCGGCCAGCTCGAGGCCGCAGACGTTCTGGCCGGGGACGTCAGCGTGGGTGAGCACCGCGTAGACCCCGGCGGTCGCCAGCGCCTCGCCGATCGCGATCGAGCCGATCTTCGCGTACGGGTGCGGGCTGCGCAGCGTGACCCCCCAGATCATGTCGTCCATCCAGAGATCGCTGCCGTACGCGAACTGACCGGTCACCTTCGGCGTGCCGTCCGGACGCCGTGCGCTGGCCCCCACCCCGCCGCTGTCCTCGCGCTGGCCAGCGGGAACCTCGGGAACCCGGGTCGGCGAGCGCGTCGGCGTGGTCACAGATCCATGCTCCCCCAGACGCGGCCATCTCGCGAGCCCGCGTACCGGCAGGCCATCGCGGCTAGCGGTCTCGTCTCGCGGGGCGCGAGTTCATCGGCCCGTGCGCCGGCGCGGGCCCGTCGAGCAGGAGCTTCTCCAGCCGGGTCAGCCGGTCATCCAGGTCCTGGGTCGTCACCACGTCGGTGAGTGCGAGGCGGACCGCGGCGAGCTCCCGGGCGAGGAACTCGGTGTCGGCCTGGGTCCTGGCCGCGACCTCCCGGTCACGCTCGATGCTGGCCCGGTCGCGGTCGTCCTGGCGGTTCTGGGCCAGCAGGATCAGCGGGGCGGCGTATGCCGCCTGGGTAGAGAAGGCCAGGTTCAGGAGGATGAACGGATAGGCGTCCCAGTGAGCGATGAAGCCGACGGTGTTGAGCGCGATCCAGAAGATCACGAACACGGTCTGGCCGACGAGGTAGCGCCCCGTGCCGAGGAACCTGGCGATGTTCTCCGACATCCGCCCGAACACGTCGGCGTCGTACCGGCCGGCCATGCGCGGCGCGGCGCCGCGGGGGACGCTCAGGTCGGCGCGGTCGCCGAGGAAGCGGGCGGGCAGCAGCGGCATCCTCATGTGACTTCACTTTCTCGCCAGCCTGCGGGCAGGACACGGTCCAGGACGTCGTCGACGGTGATCGCGCCGAGCAGGTGACCGTCCTCGTCGCAGACGGCCACGCCGATGAGGTTGTAGGCGGCCATGCGCCTGGCCACCTCCTGCTCACCGAGCCCGGGCCGGACGAAGTGGCCCTTCTCGATGCAGGCGCCGACGCTGGCGGCCGGCGGCTGCCGCAGCAGCTCCTGGAATCCTACGGTGCCGAGGTAGCGGCCGGTGGGGGTGATCGAGGGCGGCTCGCACACGTAGACCTGGGCCGCGGCCGTCACGGCCATCTCGGGCGCGCGGATCATGGCCAGCACCTCGGCGACCGGGGTGTCCGGCGGGACGATCAGCGGCTGCGAGGTCATCAGGCCGCCCGCCGTGGTCGCGTCGTAGCGGAGGAGACGGCGCAGGTCGGCCGCCTGGACCGCCTCCATCGCGGCCAGGAGCCGTTCCCGCTGCTCGGACGGCATCTCCGCGAGCAGGTCCGCGGCGTCGTCGGGCTCCATCTCCTCGACGATGTCGGCGCTGCGCTCCAGGCCGAGCCCGGCCAGCAGCCGGACCTGGTCCTGCTCGGGCATCTCCTCGAGCACGTCGGCCAGTTCCTCGTCCTGCAGCGCCTCGACGAGCTGCCGCCGCCGCGTGGCCGACATCCGCTCCACCGCGCTGGCGAGATCCGTGGGGTTCATCTCGCGCAGCTGGACAAGCTGCTCGGCCAGCGCGCCCGCCTTGAACAGCTCCGGGCAGGAATCCCAGGGCACGATGGTGGCGTTGCTGTGCCGCAGGCCGAGGCCCAGCGCCCGGCCCTGGCTGACGGCCAGCACGGTGACCTCCCAGCCGCCGCGGCGGCGCTCGGACTCCGCGATGCCGACGTCCAGCACGACGCCCGCGCCCGCGCGCTGGCCGTACAGCTCGGACGCCAGGATCTCCCCGGTCCGGCGGCTGAACCTCCTCAGGTCGACCGTGCCGCCCCGCAGGCGCACGCCGTCGATGGAGATCTCGGCGACCCGCCCGAGGTTGACGAAGATCTGCCGCCGCTGCCAGGTGACGACCAGCCCGAGCACCCAGGGCGGGTCGCCGCCGGCGGCGGGCAGGATGACGACGTCCCTGATCCGGCCGATCGCCTGGTCCTCGCTGTCCAGCAGCTGGCGGCCGCTCAGCCGAGAGGTGAAGACCGGCCCCGGGGTCATGGCAGGCTCCTCGCCAGGCAATGGTGATCTCCGGCACTGACTCCTAGTAAACGGCAGCGGCCTGCCTCGCGGCCAGCCTGCGGCGGGACGTCGGCTAGCGGCCCGCGGCGTGCAGCGTGCGCAGGACGTCGCCGTACGATCCGACCAGGTTCTTCTCGCAGTAGAGCACCCCGGTCTGGGTGCAGAACGCGCGCACCAGGGTCCGGCACCGGCGCAGCGACGGCCGCGGCATGCCGGGGAACAGGTGGTGCTCGATCTGGTAGTTGAGCCCGCCGAGCAGGGTCTCCACCAGGGGGCCGCCGCTGACGTTGCGCGAGGTCAGGACCTGGCGGCGGAAGAAGTCCAGCTTCTCGTGCTCGCTCAGGACCAGCATTCCCTTGTGGTTGGGCGCGAAGACGCAGCCCAGATACAGGCCGAGCAGGCCCTGCTGGACCGCGACGAACGCCAGCGCGCGCAGCGGCGACAGCACGAGCAGCACGGCCGTGAAGTACAGGGTGCCGTGCGTGAGCAGCAGCGCGCCTTCCAGCCACCGGCGCCGGACCGGACCGAGCACCACCGCCCTGACGCTGATGACATGGATGCTCACCGCCTCGAGCAAGAGCAGCGGGAAGAAGAAGTAGGCCTGGTAACGCGCCATGACCCGCAGCAGGCCCCGGCGCTGACGCGCTTGCTCGGGGGTGAAGGCGATCACCGAGATGTTGATATCGGGATCCTTGCCCTCCTGGTTGGGGTGGGAGTGGTGGCGGTTGTGCTTGCTGACCCACCATCCGTGGCTGAGGCCGATCAGCAGGTCGCCTACCACCAGGCCCACGATCGCGTTGGCGCGCCGGGAGCGGTAGATCTGCCGGTGCCCCGCCTCGTGTCCGAGGAAGCCGACCTGCGCGAACATCGCAGTGATGTACGCGGCGAGCGCCAGCTGCCACCACGAGTCGCCGATCAGGAAGAAAGCGGCCCATCCGGCGGCGAACAGCACGCCCATGATGCCGAACTTCACCGTGTAGTAGCGCGGCCGGCGGTCCAGCAGCCCTTCCCGCCGGATCAGCCGGCACAGCTCGGCGAAGTCGCTGCCGCGTCTCGTGCCGCGGATCACGGACGGCCCCCCGACGCCCACCGCGCCCTCCGGCTCGCTCATGACCGCCCCGCGGGTTGCATGATCGGCTCCGGCACTCTTGCGGGCGCGCCGGGAGCGCTCAGGTCGTGGGCGGTCAGGAAGCCGTTCACGGCGGTCGGCCAGTCGAACCGCTCGGCCTGCTGGCGGGCCCGGCGCCTGCGCTCGGCGGCGTCGCGGCCCAGAATCTGCTCGACGGCGTCGGCGCAGGCCGCGTCGCTGTCCTCCGCGGCGAGCCCGGCCGGCCCGACGACCTCCGGCAGCGCGCTGCGGCTGCTCACCACGACGGGCGTGCCGCTGGCCAGCGCCTCGAGCGCGGAAAGGCCGAACGTCTCGACCGGACCGGGCGCTATCACGACGTCGGCGGTGGCGAGCAGCCTGGCCAGCAGCGCCCGGTCGGCGACGTGGCGCAGGAACCGGACGGGCAGCCCGGCCGCCTGCGCCTCCAGCGACCGGCGCCGCGGGCCGTCGCCCGCGACCACCAGGACGGCGGGCACGCCGCGGCGGCGCAGCTCGGCCAGCGCGCCGACCGCGCGTTCCGAGCGCTTCTCCGGCGAGAGCCGGCTGCAGTGCACCAGCAGCGGCAGGCCGCGGGGAGCCAGCCGGGACCGCAGGTCCTCGTCGCGCCGGCCCGGGTGGAAGAACGACAGGTCCACGCCGAGCGGCACCTGCGCGAGGTTCGGCACCCGCAGCCGCCGGAACTCGGCCGCCGCCCACTTGGTCGTGCAGACGACGACGTCGTAGGACGCTGCGGTGGCGCGGTTGAGCCGGTCGGCCAGCCGCTGGTCGGGCACCCCAGGCAGCCGGAACATCCGCATGAGCCCGGCCAGGCTGTCGTGCGAGACCATCATGGACCTGACCCCCCGGGCCCGGGCCCAGGCGCCGGTCCAGCGCAGCGTGGTGCGGTCGGACACCTCGAGCCGGTCCGGCTCCAGGCGGTCGAGCAGCCGCCGCAGGGACCGCCGCGCGGTGATCGCCCGATACCCGCCGGTGCCCGGGACGACCGGCCCGGAAACGGTGATGACCAGGCCCTGCTCGGTATAACGCCTGCCAGGGCGGGGTCCGGGGATGACCAGCACCGGCTCGTGCCCGGCCGCCAGGTACCCGGCGCCTAGCTCGCGTAGCGCGGTGCGGAGCCCGCCCGAGGCGGGGGCGACGTAGTTGGCCAGCCGGACGACCTTCACCTGGGATCCCGCCAGGGGGCGGGGGGCGGAAGATGCGGGGGATACAGGGGATGCAGGCCGGGCCGGCCGGCGGCGGGAGCTGCGGTAGCCGAACGCACGCGCCCATCGTCCTGCGGCAAGATTCAGGAACTCGTAACTCAGCGTGACAGCTTCGCGAACCTTAGGCGACGTGCGCTGTCATGACGTCATCAGCCCGGCTTGGCCAGCTCGCGCAGGGCCGGCGCGGCCCGCGTCCCGCGGCGCCGCCCCGGGCGGGCCACCAGGCGACCGATCATCGAGACGGCCAGGGCGCTGCTGACCGCGAACGCGAGGGCGGTGGCGAGGTTCATGCCGACCATGTGCCGGGTGGTGGAGATGCCGTCGAAGAACGCGGGCGGGATGAACGCGACGATGGCGCATCCCGTCATGCACAGCACCCCGGCCGCGGCGTCACGGTGCCAGGCCTCGCCCGGCCGCCAGGCCAGCGCGACGGCCGCGACCGCGGCCATCGCCGCCCACAGCGGAAGCAGCCACAGCAGGCCCAGGCGCGCCGGCAGCCGGTGCATCAGCCAGGTGACCACCACCACGCGGGACTCGACGGCGCCCGGCGGATGCCCGGCCGACGGCGGGTAATCGCCCAGGGACGTGATCCGGTACTGCTGGGCGGACACCGCCGCCTGCTGCGCGATGCTGATCATGCGGCCCGGGTGCGTCAGCAGGAACCGCGCGATGTTGCCGTCGGTGAGCTGGCCCTGGTACCGGCTGTAGAGCGGGTCTGTGCGCACCGAGACGTTCTTCCAGTAGTAGTCCCCGGCGTACTTCGCCCAGCTGACCGGCAGCCCGAGTGCGCGCAGGTCGGCGGCCGCCCGGTCATGCCCGTTCACGATGTCCTCGAAGATCATGTTCACGGCCTGCTCCTGGTGCAGGTGCCGCGCGAACCGGCTGGTGTCATCCCAGAGCCAGTAGCCCCCGGCCGCCGCCGCGAGCAGCGCGGCCACCGCGACGGCCGCGCCCGTCTGCCGCGTCCGGAACCGGCGCAGCCTGCTCCGGGCTCGCCCTTCCCGCCCAGCCCACCCGTCCCGCGCGGCCGCCCGGTCCGCGCTGGCCAGGACCACGGTGAGGCAGATCGGCACGGCCAGGATCAGGTACTGCTCCTTGGAACCGATCGCGAGCAGGCCGCCCGGCCCCGCCAGCGCCAGGCCGCGCAGCGTCGCCCGCCAGCCGCGCCCCAGGTACACGACGCCGGCCGCGACCAGCAGCAGGCCGATCAGCGCGGCGGGGTCGCTGAACGGGCCCGCGTTGACGTCGAAGAACGCGGCATCCGCCATGATCAGCCAGACCACGCCCGCCACCACCAGCTGAGCCCACAGCCGCAGCCGCAGGCCGGTCGCCAGGCTCGCGATCCCGACCGAGGCGGCCGCGCACATCAGCAGCCCGACCGCGATCAGGTTCAGCGTCCCCGGCAGCCGGAGCACCGGCGTCAGCAGCCTGGCCAGCTCCAGCGGCACCACCTCCGACGAAGGGTACGTGCGCAGGCTGGCGCACGACGGGCTCGGCAGGTACTCGAAATAGGCGTAGCGGAAGTACCGGGGAGCGCCGTGGGGGACGACGGGCGCCAGGCCCAGCCCCCGGCCGCACATCAGCCGCAGGCCGTCGCGGTTGTCCGCCTGGGCCACGGGCCCGGGGACCAGGAAGCGCACGGCGAGCAGCCCCAGCGAGACACTGAAGATCGACAGCCAGCGAGCCGCAGGAAGGGCGGCCAGCAGGGCCAGGCGACCGCCGACAGGCGCGTCACCTGCCGTTTGCTTTTCCTCCGTCCTCGGGCCGGCGTCAGTGCCGTCGCTCCGCGCTTGATGAGGCTTACCTGCCAGCCCATCGCCAGGCACCAGCCGACACTACCGTCTGCCGCGGACACCGACCGCATCTGTCGCTTGACACTAACGTTAGCGTAAGCTAACGTTAGTCACGACAAACGCAATCGGAACGGGAGGCCCTCGATGGGACAGCCAGTGGCATTTTTCGAGGTGGTCAGCCAGGACGCGCCGCGGGCGCAGAAGTTCTACGCCGACCTGTTCGGCTGGCATGTTGCCGCCGACCCGGCGATGGGCGGTTACGCGCTCGTCGACACCGGGGCCGGGGAGGACGCGATCGGCGGGGGCATCGGGCCGGCGGAGAACCCGGGCGAGGCCGGCGTGAAGATCTACATGCGGGTCGACGACCTGGACGGCTACCTGGACCGCGCCGAGAAGCTCGGCGGCAGGAAGCTCGTGCCGCCGACCGACCTGCCCGGCGACTACGGCCGGTTCGCGATCTTCACGGACCCGGACGGCAACCCGGTCGGGCTGTGGGCCTGACCGGAGCGCAGCGATGAGCGGCGGGATGGCGCGACCTGACGACGAAGCGACCGACGAGATCCTCCGGGCGCTCGCGGAGCCTCGCCGGCGCGCCATCCTGCGGCTCGTGGCCCGCGACGAGCTCGCCGCCGGCGAGATCGCGGCGGCGTTCGACGTGACCAGGACCGCGGTCAGCCAGCACCTGACCGTGCTCAAGAACGCCGGGCTGCTCGCTGAGCGGCGCGACGGCACCCGGCGGCTCTACCGCGCCCGCCCGGAGGGCCTGGCCGGGCTCCGCCAGTTTCTCGACGAGATGTGGGCGTCCTCGCTCGACACCGCCCGCAGGCTCGTCGAGGCCGAGCGCGGAATAACCGGCGATGACCAGGCCGCCGCCGCCGGATGACCGAGCGAGCCGGAGGGGCGCGGCGCCGCCAGTGAAGGGGGAAGGGGCACCGGTTGGGGGGCGCCAGCGACGAGCGAGGAGGGAAGGCGGTACCAGTGAAG
>DASYXX010000381.1:0-6014 GCA_035934395.1 Streptosporangiaceae bacterium | reverse complement strand
ACCATCGCTTCGATGTCCTGGGTGACCGGCGGCTGGTTGTGCGGCCGGCAGAGCATGTCGCCGCGGGAGATGTCCAGGTCGTCGGCGAGCAGCAAGGTCACCGACATCGGCGGGAACGCCTCGGCCACCTGGCCGTGCGCGGTGTCGATGCGCTCGATCCTGGTGGTCAGCCCGGACGGCAGGTGCATGACCTCGTCGCCCGGCTTGAGCACCCCGCCGGCCACCTGGCCGGCGTAGCCCCGGTAGTCGTGCAGCTCCGGGTCGGTGGCCTGGTGCGGCCGGATCACGTACTGCACGGGAAACCTGACGTCGATCAGGTTCCGGTCCGAGGCGATGTGCACGTGCTCCAGGTGATGCAGCAGCGACGGCCCGTCGTACCACGGCATGCTGGCCGAGCGCTGCACGACGTTGTCGCCGTGCAGCGCGGATACCGGGATGAACGTCAGGTCGCCGATCTCCAGCTTCGTCGCGAACGAGGTGAACTCCTCGGCGATCCGCTCGAACACCGCGGCATCGTAGTCGACGAGGTCCATCTTGTTGACCGCGAGCACCAGGTGCGGGACCCGCAGCAGCGTGGCCAGGAACGCGTGCCGCCTGGACTGCTCGGTCAGCCCGTGGCGCGCGTCGACCAGCACGACCGCCAGGTCGGCGGTCGAGGCGCCGGTGACCATGTTCCGCGTGTACTGGATGTGACCGGGCGTGTCCGCGATGATGAACTTCCGCCGCGGCGTCGCGAAGTAGCGGTAGGCCACGTCGATCGTGATGCCCTGCTCCCGCTCGGCGCGCAGCCCGTCGGTCAGCAGGGCCAGGTTCGTGTACTCCTCGCCGCGCTCCTTGCTGGTGCGCTCCACGGCCGCCATCTGGTCCTCGAAGATGGCCTTGGAGTCGAACAGCAGCCGCCCGATGAGCGTGCTCTTGCCGTCGTCCACCGAGCCCGCGGTGGCCAGCCGCAGCATGTCCGTCATCAGAAGTAGCCCTCTCGCTTGCGGTCCTCCATCGCGGCCTCGCTGGTGCGGTCGTCCGCGCGGGTCTGGCCCCGCTCGGTGATCCGGGTCGCCGCGATCTCGGTGATCACCTCGCCGATCGTCGCCGCGGTGGACTCGACAGCCCCGGTGCACGACATGTCCCCGACCGTGCGGTAGCGGACGGTCGCCTCGAACACCGGCTCGTCCTCGGACCTGGTCACGAACGGGCTTTCCGCGAGCAGGATGCCGTCGCGCTCGAAGACCCGGCGCTGGTGCGCGAAGTAGATCGACGGGATCTCCAGCTGCTCCCGCCGGATGTACTGCCACACGTCCAGCTCGGTCCAGTTCGACAGGGGGAACACCCGGATGTGCTCGCCCCTGCGGATCCGGGTGTTGTACAGGTTCCACAGCTCGGGCCGCTGGTTCTTCGGGTCCCACTGGCCGAACTCGTCTCGGAAGGAGAACATCCGCTCCTTGGCCCGGGCCTTCTCCTCGTCGCGCCGGGCGCCGCCGAACACCGCGTCGAACCGGTGCTCCTCGATCGCGTCGAGCAGCGTGGTGGTCTGCAGCCGGTTGCGGCTGGCCCAGCGGCCGGTCTCCTCGGCGACCCGGCCGGCGTCGATCGACTCCTGCACGGACGCCACGATCAGCCGCGCCCCGACCTCGGCGACCCGGCGGTCCCGGAACTCCAGGACCTCGGCGAAGTTGTGCCCGGTGTCCACGTGCATCACGGGGAACGGGATCCGCGCGGGCCAGAACGCCCGCTCCGCGAGGGCCAGCATCACGATCGAGTCCTTGCCGCCGGAGAACAGCAGCACCGGCCGCTCGAACTCGGCCGCCACCTCGCGCATCACGTGGATCGACTCGGCCTCGAGGATGTCGAGCTGCGAGAGCTGGTAGTCGGAACGCGGCGTCGCCATCTGGGAGGGCTCCCTGGTTTGTTCGGGGGAGGGGCGGGCTGGGTGGGAGGGGCGGGCTGGGTGGGCAAGGGCGGGCTGGGTGGGCGGATATGGCTGCGCTAACGGCCGGCGGGGCGCGATTACTCCCCTCGGACCGAGCTGATCGCGTCGAGCAGCAGGTCGGCCAGCGCGGCCTGGCAGATCAGGATATCTGGCAGCGCGGGCGGGTCCTGGTTATACAGCAGCTTCGAGCCGTCGATCCGGGACGCGTGCAGCCCGGCCGCCAGGGCGACGGCCACCGGCGCGGCCGAGTCCCACTCGTACTGCCCGCCGCTGTGCACGTAGGCCTCGGCGTCCCCGCAGATCACCGCGGCCGCCTTGGCTCCGGCCGAGCCGAGCGGGACCAGCTCGGCGCCGGTCCTGCCGGCGAGCCGCGCCATGAACCCGGGCGGTCTCGTCCGGCTCACCACGAGCCGCATCCTCCCCTCGCCCGGCCGGCCCGCTGGGCTGGCCGGCGGGTCCGCGGTACTGAGGGTCCTGCCCTGGGCCGGGAGCGCCACAGCGCCGGTGGTCAGCTCTCCCTCTTCCCAGAGCGCCACGTGCACCGCCCAGTCGGTGCGCCCGGGCTCCCCGAACTCGCGCGTCCCGTCCAGCGGGTCCACGATCCATACCCGGCTGGCCGACAGGCGTTCCCGGCTGTCGGCGCCCTCCTCGGACAGGAGCGCATCGCCGGGGCGGCAGCGGGCCAGCTCGGCGGCCAGGAACTCGTGGGAGCGCCGGTCACCCTCGCGCCGCAGGTCATCCGGGTCGCCGCCGCGGGCCCGCAGCGCGAGCAGCCGCCGCCCGGCCTCGGCGGCAAGGTCGGCGGCGAGGTGGTGGTCCGGCATGAATATTTTCCTTAACGTCAGGGCGCGGGCTGGGTCGCCGTATGGAACTCGTTTTGGGCGGCGGCCAGACCGCGCCGCATGAGCGCCTCGGTGGCGTCGGCGGCCCGCTCCAGAAGCTCCGGCACCAGCTTCCGTTCCGCGGCCGAGAAGTCATGCAGCACGAAGTCCGCGGGGTCCATCCGGCCCGGCGGCCGGCCGATGCCCACGCGCACCCGGAAGTAGTCCCGGGTGCCGAGGGCGGCCGTCACCGATCGCAGCCCGTTATGGCCGTTGTCCCCGCCGCCCTGCTTGAGCCTCAGCGCGCCGAACGGAAGGTCAAGCTCGTCATGGACGACCACGATCCGCTCCGGCGGGATCTTGTAGAAGGTCCGCAGCGCGGCCACGGGCCGGCCGGACAGGTTCATGTACGTCATCGGCTTGGCCAGCGTGACCGGGAACCCGGCCAGGCGCCCCGAGGCGACCGCGGCCCGGGACCGGTCGCGCTTGAAGCGGGCCCCGGCCCGCTCGGCGAGCAGGTCGGCGACCATGAACCCGGCGTTATGCCGGTTGCCCGCGTACTCCGGCCCCGGGTTGCCGAGCCCGGCGATCAGCCAGCGCTCCCCGCCCGCCTCCCCTTCCCCCTCCATTGCAGTAACCGGCTCACGTTACAAAGATCAGGACGGCTACTCCGGGGCCGCCTCGGCCTGGCCGCCCTCCTGGGCCGCGGGCGCGGGCGCCGCCGGTGCGGCAGGGGCGGCCGCGCCTTCTGGCGCCTCAGCCACCTCGCCAAGCTCGGCCTCGATCTCCGCGGCGGTGGGCGTGGCGATGACGTGCAGGACGAGGACGTCCGGCTCGTCCGCCAGCGACACGCCGGCCGGCAGCTTGAGATCCCCGGCGTGGACGGCGGTGCCGATCGCCATGCCCTCGATGTCCACCTCGATGCCGGGCGGGATGTTCGTGGCCTCGGCCTCCACGGCGATCTGGACGAGCTGCTGGTCCAGCAGGCCGTCAGGGGCCACCTCCCCCGTCACCGTCACCGGGATGTCGACCGTGACCTTCTCGCCGCGCCTGACCATGATCAGGTCGACGTGCTCGACCGTGCCCTTGATCGCGTCCCGCTGGACCGCCTTCGGCAGCGCGAGCTGGCTGCCGCCGGGCAGGCCCTCCAGCCGGATCAGGACGTTGGCCGTGCGCAGCGCGAGCAGGACGTCGTGGCCGGGCAGGCTGACGTGCCGCGGGTCGGTGCCGTGGCCGTACAGGACGGCGGGAACCCGGCCCGCGCGCCGCACGCGGCGGGACGGGCCCTTGCCGAACTCGGTGCGCGGCTCGGCGGCGATGCGTACCTCGGGCACGGTAATGCTCCTCAACAACGACCAGGGGTGATTCCCCCGCGAAGTTTAGCCGAGAACAACCGGCCCGGCGCCGGCACGCCGGCCCGGCGCCGTAACAAGCACCCTTATTTGTGCCACTGAGCAGGTTCTTCCCCGACGTTCGGCTTAGCCGGATCGGCGGGCGGAGCGTCAGGCGGAGCGGCGGGCGGAGCGTCAGGCGCGGCGGCGGGCGGAGCGTCAGGCGCGGCGTCGGGCTCCGGAGCAGACGTCTCCTGCTCGCTCGGGTCGGTATTCGCGGATTCTGTCATGGCTTCCCCTCGTGTGACCTGGCCCCCTGAGCCAGGGATCTGCCGAATTGAGCGGCTGGCGATCGGCATCGTAATCGGTGCCTGGCCGGAGATTCCTTAAAAGACAAGGATTTGCGATCTCCCGGCCGGCATGTCCGAAACCCTCGTCACTGCTGCGCGGGCTCCGCTCCAAGCTCCGCCAGCTGCGAGCGGAGCTGCGCGGCCCGCGCGTCGTCCCCCAGGCTCCGATACAGGCTGTAGGCGCGTTCCCACCGTCCGCGCGCCTCCGCGGTGCGCCCGGCCTGGGCGTAGGCGGCGCCAGCGTACTGCAGGTCCTGGGCCTCGCCGTGCCGGTCGCCCTCGGCGCGATGGATGGCCGCCGCCTGCTCCAGCAGGTCCGTCGCCTCGGTGGCCTGCCCAAGATCCAGATTTACCCGGCCCAGGTTGTACAGGGCGTCGCCCTCGTGGCGCCTCGCGCCGATCTCGCGCACGATGACCAGCGCCTCCCGGGAGCTGGCCATCGCGTCGTCGAGCCGCCCGAGCTCCCGGTACGCCTCGCCGAGATTGTTGAGCGCGACCGCCTCGCCGTACCGGGTTCCGACCTCACGCTGCAGGCTGAGGGCGCTCTCCAGGGCCGCGACCGCCTCCGCGTGCCGTCCTAGCAGCTGGTAGGCGTACGCCAGGTTGTTGGCGGCCCGGGCCTGGCCCTTAGGCTCGCCGATCTCGCCGTAGATGGCCAGCGCCTGCTCGAAGTAGCCGACGGTGTCCTGCGCGCGCTGGTAGCCGAAGACCATGCCGAGGTTGTTCAGCACCCACGCCTCGCCGCGCCGGGCACCGATCTCCCGCGCGCTGGCCAGGGCGATGCGGTGCGTGGTAATCCATTCCGCGAGGTAGCCGTGCCGGTCGAAGCAGACCATGATGGCCACCGGAAGCTTCCAGGCGATGTCGTGCAGGCCCTGCCCTGCGGCCTGGCGGGTCGCGGCGACCAGGTTGGCGCGCTCCTGCTCGCACCAGTCGAGCGCCTGCTCGGCGGTGGCGAAGGTCAGCGGCTTGGAGCCCGGCTCGACCGGGTCCAGCGGCACACGCTCCCGATATGGTGCGGCCACGCCCGCGGTCGCGTCCGCGGTGTATAGGTACCAGTTGAGCAGGCGGCGCACCGCCTCCCCGATGGCCTGCGGCGTCTCGTCGGCCTCCGCCCGCTCCGCGGCGTAGGCGCGCAGCAGGTCATGGAGCCGGTAACGGTCCGGGGCCGGGGAGTCGAGCAGGTTCGCGTCGACGAGCACCTCCAGTGCGTCGGCGACGCGATCCTCGGGCTCGCCGGTGAGCGCGGCGGCGGCGTGCAGCCCGATGGACGGACCCTGCCAGACGCCGAGCAGGCGGAACACGCGCGCCGGGTCGATGCCTTCTCGGTTCGCCGGACGGTGCAGGGCGTCGAAGCTGACCTGGAAGGCGGCGCGCACGGCCAGGTCGCCAGCGGCGAGCTCATCCATCCGGCGGCGCTGGTCGACGAGACGGTCGGCGAGCGTCCGCACGCTCCAGCCGCGCCGGGCGGTCAGCCGTGCGCCCGCGATCCTGATGGCGAGCGGCAGGCCAGCGCAGACGGCGAGCACGTCGTGCACGGCGCCGGGCTCCGCCTCTGCCCGCTCGGCCCCGATGATCCGGGTGA
>DASYXX010000370.1:0-7674 GCA_035934395.1 Streptosporangiaceae bacterium | reverse complement strand
CGGCCCCCTGCTAGGCCAGGGGGCCGCTGCCGTCTGCGGTCCCGGCAGCACCGGGACCGGCGGGTCGGCGCGTCCGGGCCAGGCGGGCTACGGAAGGGGCTGGAAGGTCTGCAGCATGGTGAAGGGGCCGCTGTCCTCTTCCACGCTGTCGAAGACGGTTACCGCTCCGGGATGGTTCAGCCGCGCGGCGGCCTCGCCCCGCGAAGCCCCCGCTGGTAGACGCCGTCGTCGGTCATGACTTGAGCGACCAGATGCAGCGCGGCGGGGCCCGGGAGGCAAGCGGGATAAGCAGCGCGGGCTACCGGGCGCCCGGCGGGCGGGTCATCGCCAGGACATCGAGCGCGGTGTCCAGCTGGGCCTCGGTGAGGTCGCCGCGGGCGACGTGCCCCCGGGCGATAACGACCTCCCGGATCGTCTGGCCGGTCTGCAGCGCCTCGTGCGCGACGGCGGCCGCCGCCTCGTAACCGATGAACGGGTTCAGCGCGGTGACGATCGCGGGCGAGGACTCGGCCAGCCGCCGCAGCCGCGCCGGATCCGCCGTGATCCCGCTCACGCAGCGGTCCGCGAGCAGGCGCGAGGCGGACGCCAGCAGCGTGATCGAGTCCAGCAGGTTCTGCGCGATCACGGGCATCATCACGTTCAGCTCGAAGTTGCCCGCCGCGCCGCCGAACGTGACCGCGGCGTCGTTCCCGATGACCTGGGCGCAGACCTGGCATACGGCCTCGCAGATCACGGGGTTGACCTTCCCCGGCATGATCGACGAGCCGGGCTGCAGGTCGGGAACCTGGATCTCGCCCAGCCCGGTCCGCGGCCCGGAGTTCATCAGCCGCAGGTCATTGCAGATCTTGAACAGCGACACGGCGATCGTCCGCAGCACGCCGCTGGCGGCCACGAGCGCATCGCGCGCCCCGGCGGCCTCGAAATGGTTGCGGGCCTCGGTCAGCGGCAAGTCCAGGTCAGCGGCCAGGCGGGCGATGACCGCGGCCGCGAACCCGGGCGGAGCGTTCAGGCCCGTGCCCACCGCGGTGCCGCCGAGCGGCAGCTCACCGACGTCGGAGAGCGCCTCGGCCGCGCGCTCGGCGCCGTGCCGGACGGACGCCGCGAACCCGCCGAACTCCTGGCCCAGCGTCACCGGGGTCGCGTCCATCAGGTGGGTCCGGCCGCTCTTGACCGTGCTGGCGAACTGGGCGCCCTTGGCGTCGAGCGCCTCCGCCAGGTGGTCGAGCGCGATCAGCAGGGACCGCTTGATCTGCCGCGCCGCAGCGATGTGGATCGCCGAGGGGAAGACGTCGTTCGACGACTGCGAGGCGTTGACGTGATCGTTCGGGTGGACAGGGCGGCCCAGGCGGCGAGTGGCCAGCGTGGCGATGACCTCGTTGGCGTTCATGTTCGAGGAGGTCCCCGAGCCGGTCTGGAACACGTCGATCGGGAACTGGCCGTCGTGCTCGCCGCGGGCGACCTCCGCCGCCGCGTCGTGGATGGCCCGGGCCATGTCGGCGTCCAGCACGCCCAGCTCCCCGTTGACCGCGGCCGCGACGCCCTTGATCGACGCGAGCGCGCCGATCAGCTCCCGCGGCAGCCGCTCGCCGGACACCGGGAAGTTCTCCACCGCCCGCTGCGTCTGCGCGCCCCACAGCGCGTCGGCGGGGACGAGGACCTCGCCCATCGAGTCGTGCTCGGTGCGGAACCCGGCCGTGTCGGCCATGGCCTGCCTCCTAGCTGGGGCCGGAACCGATCGACAGCAGCGGCTGCTTAGCCGTCGTGACATCCGCGAAGAAGTCGTTGCCCTTGTCGTCCACGACGATGAACGCGGGGAAGTCGCGGACCTCGATCTTCCACACCGACTCCATGCCGAGCTCGGGGTACTCGAGCACCTCGACCTTAGTGATGCAGTCGCGAGCCAGCCGGGCCGCGGCGCCGCCGATCGAGCCCAGGTAGAACCCGCCGTGCTTGCGGCACGCCTCGGTGACCGCCGCCGACCGGTTCCCCTTGGCCAGCATCACCAGCGACCCGCCGGCCGCCTGGAAACTGTCCACGTAGGAGTCCATCCGCCCCGCGGTGGTGGGCCCGAACGACCCGGACGCGTAGCCTCGCGGCGTCTTGGCCGGCCCGGCGTAGTAAACCGCGTGATCGCGGAGGTAGACCGGCATCTCCTCACCCGCCGCCAGGCGTTCGGAAATCTTTGCATGCGCAATATCACGGGCCACGACCATCGGACCGGACAGCGACAGTCGCGTCTTGATCGGGTACCGGGACAGCTCGGCGCGGATCTCCGCCATCGGCCGGCCCAGGTCGATCCGCACCACCTCGGAGTCGAGCTCGCCCTCGTCGGCGTCGGGCAGGTACTGCGCCGGGTCGGTCTCCAGCCGCTCCAGGAACACCCCGTCGCGGGTGATCTTGCCGAGCGCCTGGCGGTCGGCCGAGCACGACACCGCGATCGCCACCGGGCAGGACGCGCCGTGCCGGGGCAGCCGGATCACCCGCACGTCGTGGCAGAAGTACTTGCCGCCGAACTGCGCCCCGATCCCGGCCCGCCGAGTGATCTCCAGCACCTGCTGCTCGAGCTCGGGGTCGCGGAACCCGTGCGCGGCCGGCGACCCCGTGGTCGGCAGGCTGTCCAGGTACCGGGCCGAGGCGTACTTGGCGGTCTTCAGCGCGAACTCGGCGGTGGTGCCGCCGACCACGATCGCCAGGTGATACGGCGGGCAGGCGGCCGTGCCCAGCGAGCGGATCTTCTGCTCGAGGAACGTGAGCATGGCGGCGGGGCTGAGCACCGCCTTGGTCTCCTGGTACAGGTACGACTTGTTGGCCGAGCCGCCGCCCTTGGCCATGAACAGGAACTTGTACTCCCCGCCGGCGGTGGCGTACAGCTCGATCTGCGCGGGCAGGTTGCTGCCGGTGTTCTTCTCGTCCCACATGGTCAGCGGCGCGAGCTGGGAGTAGCGGAGGTTCAGCGTGGTGTAGGCGTCGTAGACGCCGCGGGCGATGTGTTCCTCGTCGCGCCCGTCGGTCAGCACCTGCTGGCCGCGCTTGCCCATGACGATCGCGGTGCCGGTGTCCTGGCACATGGGCAGCACGCCGCCCGCCGCGATGCAGGCGTTCAGCAGCAGGTCACGGGCCACGAACCGATCGTTGCCCGACGCCTGCGGGTCGTCGAGGATCGACCTGAGCTGGCGCAGGTGGCCGGGCCGGAGCAGGTGCGCGATGTCCCGCATCGCGGTCTCGGTCAGCAAGCTGAGCACGCCCGGATCGATCTCGAGAAAAGTTTTCCCGAACGCCTGCCGCGTGGCGATCCCGTCGGCCGAGACCTGGCGGTAGTCGGTGGTGTCTTGGCCGAGCGGCAGCAGGTCGGTATAGGAAAACTCGGGCATCTGAGGGCACATCCTCGCGCGGCGGTCGTCGGGTCCGCCTCAATCGTAGATCGTTAACGGTCGTGGCGGGGCTGGCCCGCATGCCGCCGTGCCTCCCGGGTAGAGGGCAACCGGGCCCTGGGCTCGGCCAGGCCTGACGAGGGAGGGTCGCGATGACGAGCACGCCGGAAGTCAGCCGGAGCGACATCGACCTAGGCGAGGCCGCCCGGCAGCTGGAGCTGGCGATCCACGACGCGCAGGTGGCCTACGACTGCATGGCCCTGGACAACCTCGACCGGGCGCACACGTACGCGATAACCGCGCGCACCGCGGCCGACGCGGCCGAGACCATCCTGCGCGCCGCCCTGGGCCCCGCCGTCGGCCTGGTCGGCACGGAGTAACTTCCTGCTGACCATGCTTTCGAGTTCGGCCGGAGGGGAGTGGCCTTGGCAGGCGGGCAGAAAGCTGATTAGTGTGTGAGTCACACATTAATTACCCGCGGGCAGGAAGGGCAATCACATGAGCGATCGCGCGGAGGGCACGTTCACGGTCGCGGGCTGGGACGAGAGCACGTATCAGGAGCTCGAGGGGAAGGGCAAGCTGACCAAGGCCCGGATGACCTTCGACTTCGCCGGCGGCGTCCAGGGGCAGGGCGTGTCGGAGACGCTGATGTGCTACCGGGAGGACGGGACGGCCGTGTTCACCGGCCTGCAGCGCATGGTCGGGCAGGTCGCCGGGCGGTCCGGGAGCTACGTGCTGCTCGCCGACGGCAGCTACGACGGCGCCGTGGCCAGGACGGACTGGAAGGTGGTGGAGGGCTCGGGCACCGGCGAGCTGACCGGGCTGCGCGGCACGGGGTCGGCCGTCGCGAGCAGCACGCCGCCCGGGACGTTCACTTTCGACTACGAGCTTGGCTGAACGCGCGGGGGCGACGGTGGATGCTGAGCCGGGCCCGCCCGCGGCCCTGGACCGGGCGGCGAACCTGCTCGGCGCGCTGTCGCTTGTGATCGCGGACCGGATGACGGAGGCCATGGCCGCGGCGGGCGGGCGGCCGGAGTCGGGAGCGGCCGCGCTGTGCGCGCTGCTGCACTTCCTTGACCGGCCGTCGGTCGACCGGCTCCGCCAGGTGCTCGGGCTCACCTCGTCGGGGACGGTGCGGCTGGTGGACAAGCTGGCGGAGACCGGCTACGTCGGGCGCGAGCCCGGCGCCGACGGGCGCTCGGTGTCGATCGTCCTTACCGAGCCGGGCCGACGGGCGGCGCAGCGGGTGGCCGGCTCGCGGGCCAGCGTGCTCGGCGGCGCGCTCGCGGTGCTGACGCCGGACGAGCGCCAGGCTTTCGACCGGGTCGCGGGCAAGGTGCTGGCCGGCCTGATCCGGGGGCCGGGGGCCACCCGCTGGATATGCCGCCTCTGCGACACCGGCATGTGCCGCGGCGCGGCGGGAGGCTGCCCCGTGGGCAACGCGGCCCGCGAGCTGTATCAGCCCTAGGCCTACCGGGGACGACCCCCCTTCAAAATCAGACCGCGAAGCAAGAAGCGCTCCGCGAGACGTGCCTCACCTCGCCAGGCGAGGGAGCAGCAGGGCCGACGCGGCGACACCGGCCACCGTGACGCCGACCAGGACTACCGCGTCGAGCGCCAGGTGGGCCCCGGTCCCGATGAGCAGCCCGCGCAGCGCGTCCACCTCGTAGGACAGCGGGTTGACCTTGCTGACCGCCTGCAGCCAGCCCGGCATGAGCCGCTCGGGATACAGCGCGTTCGAGCTGAAGAACAGCGGCATGGTGATCGCCTGCCCGATCCCCATCAGCCGGTCCCTGGACAGGGCGAGCCCCGCGATGCTCATCGACAGGCAGGAGAAGAACGCCGAGCCGAGCACCACGATGGCCGCGGTGGCCAGCAGCTTCAGCGGGTTGCCGGTGAGCGCGACGCCGAGCAGCGCGGCGAGCACCACGATCACGGCGGCCTGGACGAGCGAGCGCACCCCGGCGGCGAAGGCCTTGCCGGTGATCAGCGCGGCCCGCGGGGTCGGGGTGACCATCAGCTTGGTGAGCACGCCCGCGTCGCGCTCCCAGATGATCTGGATCCCGTAGAAGATCGCGATGAACAGCGCGGACTGGGCGAGGATGCCGGGCGCGAGATAAGCCAGGTAGGGGATGTGGCCGGGGGTGGGGATCGCGTGGATCCTGGTGAACGTCTCGCCGAAGATCAGCAGCCAGAGCGCAGGCTGGATGGCCCGGGTGTATAGCTCCGTGCGGTCGTGGCGGATCTTGCGGAGCTCGACCCAGCACAGCGTGATGACGCGGCTGGCCAGCCGGCGCGCGATCGCGGACGCGGTGTCGTCGGGCAGGTCGGAGAGCGCGGGCTCAGCCGAGGCGGCGGGCGGTGCGCCGGGCGCGACGGACGTCACGGATGCCTCTCCTCTCGGTGTCGTCGTCGAGCGTGCCGCCGGTGTAGTGGCGGAACACGTCGTCCAGCGTGGCCCCGCTGCCGAGCATGGCCTTCAGCGTCCCGGGGGTGCCGGTGACACGGATCGAGCCCGCGTGCATCAGCGAGACCCGGTCGCAGTAGGTGTCCGCCTCGTCCATGTAGTGGGTGGTCATCAGCACGGTGATCGGGGCGGACTCCCGGAGCCCGGCGATGAAGTCCCACACATCGGAGCGCGCGATCGGGTCCAGCCCGACGGTGGGCTCGTCCAGCACCAGCAGCCTGGGCGCGCTGACCAGCGCCTGGGCCAGCTCGAGGCGCCGGATCATCCCGCCGGAGTAGGTCTTGACCAGGCGCTGGGCCGGCTCGGTCAGGCCCATGGCCGCGAGCGCGCCGTCGACGCGCTCCGCGCGCAGCCGCCGGGGGACGTCGAAGAGCCGCGCATACAGCTCGACGTTCTCCCGGCCGGTCAGCGTCGCGTCCGCGGACAGCAGCTGCGGCACGTAGCCGATCATGCGCCGCACCCGCATCGGGCTGGACCTGACATCCGCGCCGAACACCGTCACGTTCCCCAGCGCCGGCTTCAGCAGCGTCGTAAGCATCCGGATCGTGGTCGTCTTGCCCGCGCCATTCGGCCCGAGAAGCCCGAACGTCTCGCCCGGCCCGATCTCCAGGTCCACGTGATCGACCGCGACGTGGTCGCCGAAGCGGTAGGTCAGGCCGGCACAGCGGACCGCGCTGAGGCCGTACCCGGTGGTTCCGCCGACGCCGTCGCCGGCCGGGCTTCCCGGGCTCAGGACCGGGGCGCGGGGCGGCGTGTTCATGATGCCTCCATGCGCTCGGCGAGGCGCAATAGCGCGGGCGCGGCACGGGCGAGCGCCTGCCGGTCCCCGTCGGGCAGCCGGGCCAGGGCCCGCCCGGCCAGCTCGGCCCTCAGGTCGCGGAACTCGGCGAGCCGCCTGTTGGCCTTGTCGGTGGTGGTCAGCAGCGCGGTCCGCCCGTCCTGCGCGCTGCGTTCCCGGTTCAGCAGCCCGGCGTCGGTGAGGCGCCCCACCAGCGTGCTGATCGTGTTCGGGGCCAGCCGGAGCTCCTGCGCCGCCTCGGCGACGGTGAGCCCGGGCCGCGCGGCGGCCAGGCGCAGCAGCTCTGACTGGGCCGGCGGGAGGGGCTGCCGGGTCCAGGCCTGACGCGCGGCCCGGCGCGCGGTCCGGCGGATCACGCTGATGGCCGCGAACAGGTCCGCCGCCGCGTCCCGCGCCCCGTCCTGCTGCCCGTGCCCGCGGTCCTCGTCTGCGGCCGACCCGCGGTTTCCCGGCTCAGCTACAGCAATATCGTTCACAGAGCTAACTATATACGAGACGGCGCTGCGGTCATCACCCGTGGTGCAAGCGGGCCGGCCGTCTGGCGCGAACGCGGCGGCCTGGGCGCCGGATCGATGGTGCGTGCGCGGAAGCGCTACGCGTCGTGGGCCGCCTGACCTCTGCTGGCCCGCAGGGCCTTGCCTCGCTCATCCTGGCCGGCAGGCTGGCCGTTGCTCACGGGCTGGCCATCGGCCATCGCCGGCTGGCCGGCCCCGGCCGCTACGGCCGCCTCTTCGTGCACGTACCGGCCGCCGCGCAGCAAGGACGCGAACGCGGCGATCACCAGCAGCGCCATGGCCATGCTGAACACGATCACCAGGCCGTGGTGGAACGGGCCGGAGATCAGCTGCGGGAAGAACTGCTTGCCGGTCAGCACGCCGGCCTGCGCTGACGACAGGTGCGCGAGCACCCCGGTCGGGGCCAGCAGCTGGTGCACCGGGTTGTAGCCGAGGAACGCGGCGAAGAGGCTGGCCACCGGGGGCGCCTGCCCGATCTGGTGCGCGATCGCGTGCGGCACGCCGTGGGCGGCCAGGCCGTTG
>DASYXX010000367.1:0-5060 GCA_035934395.1 Streptosporangiaceae bacterium | reverse complement strand
CACCCCGAGCCGCGCGCATATCTCCTCGGTCAGGTCAGGGTGGGCACTGCCGCTGAAGACCGCGATTTCCCGCACAGGGCCAGGCTATTGGCCCGCGGAGCTTGCTCCGCGGCGGGGGGTTGAAGGGGGGTCGTCCCCCCTGGGGCTAATACTGCTCGTCGAGCTTGCTCCGCGGCCGTACCCCCCGGCGCTCGCCGTCCGCGCGAGCAACTGGCCCGCCGCCCGCAGCCAGCGCCGGGGATCCTCGATCGCCGCTGCGGTGCCGCCGGCTAGCCCGGCCAGCGCCACCGACGCCGCGACACCCGGCGGCGGATCCGCCGCGATCGTCCCGGCGACCAGCGCCGCGGGAACGGCGGCCCGCGCCGCGGCGGCCAGGACGGTGCCGGTTACCTTGCCGTCGCCCGAGGTGGCGTCGTAACCGCCCTCGCCGGTAATGACCAGGTCGGCCCGGGCTAGTTCCCGGTCCAGCCCGACGATGCGGCACAGCTCAGCGGCTCCGGGTGTGATGTCGGCATCCCATGCCGCGGCGAAGCCGTAGCCGGTCCCGCCCGCGGCTCCGGCGCCCGGGGCCTCCGGATCGCCGCCCAGGACCCGCGCCAGCCGGGCGAGGCCCGCCTCCAGGACCGCGACCTGTGCGGGTCCGGCGCCCTTCTGCGGGCCGAACACGGCCGCCGCGCCGCGGCGCCCGAGCAGCGGGGCCCGCACGTCGGTCAGGCAGACCACGCCGCCGGGCGGCGGCGGCCGCAGGCCGGTCAGGTCGGCCGAGGCGAGGCCGCCAAGCGCTCCCCCGCCAGCGCGGAGCTCCTGCCCCGCGGCGTCGAGGAAACGCGCGCCCAGGGCGGTCAGGGCGCCGGTCCCGCCGTCGGTGGACGCCGATCCGCCCAGGGCGATGACGACCCGCCGGGCGCCGGCGTCCAGCGCGCTGGCGATCAGCTCCCCCGTTCCGGTGGTCTGCGCGCCCATCGGGTCGGGGGCGGCCATCAGCGGCAGCCCGCTGGCGCGTGCGAGCTCAATGCATGCCGTCGCGTTGTCAAGCTCCAGCCAGCAACTGGCGACCGTCCCGCCCCCCGGGCCGGTGACCTGGACCGGGTGCCAGGGGGGCGCCGGACGCATGCTGGCCGACACCGTGGCGGCAAGCACCTCCAGCGTGCCCTCGCCGCCGTCGGCGAGCGGAACGCACGCCAGCTCGTCGCCGGGACGCGCGTCGCGCCAGCCATCGGCGAGCGCCGCGGCAGCATCGGCGGCGCCGATGCTTCCCTTGAAGGAGTCGGGCGCGACGACGATCCGCACGCGGTCAGCCGGCCGCCTGCCGCGCGGGGCGATAGGGCGGCAGGCCCAGGCGGGTGCGGATGGTCTGCTGGACCTGCTCAGGGTCGGGCCGGGCGTCGACGGTGACCACGTACTCCTTGCGGCGGAAGATGTCGAGCACCGGGTTGGTCTTGCCGTGGTACTCGCGGAGCCTGACCGCGAGGGCCTCCTCGGTGTCGTCCTCCCTCCGCTCGAGCTCGCCGCCGCAGACGTCGCATTTCCCCGGTACCTGGGGGCTGGTGGCCAGCAGGTTGTAATCCATGCCGCAGCCCGAGCAGAGCCGTCGGGCCATGACCCGGCGCCTGACCTCGCTGTCGGGGAGGTCGAGGTGGATCACGCCGTCGATGTCGTAGCTCTCCAGGAAGAACTCCGCCTGCCGCTCGTTGCGGGGGAAGCCGTCGATGAGGAACCCGTAGTTCCAGTCGTGCTGGGCCAGCCGGTCCCGCACGATGCCCTCGACCAGGTCGTCGTCGACCAGCTCGCCCTCGGTCATGGTGCGCCTGACCTGGGCGCCGATCTTGGTGTGGTGCTGCACATTCCAGCGGAAGATGTCGCCGACGCTGATGTGCACCAGATCCAGGTCAGCGGCGAGCATCGTGGCCTGCGTGCCCTTGCCGCTCCCCTGCACGCCCATGATGACGTACTTGCGCATGCCGCAAGCCTGGCACACCAATCGGCGCCGTGGTCATCCGAGAGACCGTGGTTATCCGAGCGTCTGGCTGATATCTCCCGGGCCCAGGAGCGCGAACCTGCGCTCGCACCAGCGGCGCAGCCTGGGGTCGAGCGATGCCCGGATGACCGGCCAGTCTTCGCGCAGCAGCCGCGGGTTGAGGAAGCGGGCCACGTCGTTGCGCCTGCCCTGGCTGAGCACGATGCCGTACATGCTGCGGCGGGTGGTGTCGTCGGATACGTCGAACTCCCGCATGCCCGGCCACGACAGGTGCCTGGGCAGCACGATCACTCCCTTGGCCGGCCCGCGCAGGTCCTCCAGCCGGTCAGGGAGCCGGCCCGCGTACCCGCCACGTCCGGAGAGAAGTTCCGCAAGAGACATGGCTCCGATTATCGCCGACCGGCCGGGTCAGCCGGGCAGTGACTCGCGGGAATCAGTCGGTTACGGAGAGTGTAAGCCGGCGATGACGTGGTGAGACGCGATATGCGCCGCACCGGCCCCTGCCGGCGCAGCGCTACGCTCTAGTCATGTCCAGTGTTCCGGCCCGGTCGCGGTGGCACTTCCTGTTCACCCCGAGGTGGCTCGGCTGGCACGCGTTCACGGTCCTGGCCGTGCTCGGGATGCTCTGGCTCGGCGACTGGCAGTTCAACCGTGCCGAATCGGGAAACGCGCTGAGCTGGGCCTATACCTTCGAGTGGCCGGTCTTCGCGGTGTTCGGGGTGGCCTTCTGGGCCAAGACCATCCGGGATGAGCTCAAGCCGCCCGCCGACCCCGGCGAGGCCGAGGACGTCGACCTCCCGCCCGGGTCGGCCCGGGCGGCGGAACCAGGCGACGCCGCAGGCCGCGAGGACGGCCCCGGTGCCCAGGCCGCGGACGATCCGGAGCTGGCCGCCTACAACGCCTACCTGGCCCGCCTCAACGAGCAGGTGAAAGGGCACGGCAGGTGGCACGGGCTGCGTTAGCCCGTTGCGCTACGACATCAAGGAGGCAGGACGGTGGGTGCGGACGGCATCGCCGTGGCGGTGCGCCGCTATCGGATCATGGCCTACGTGACCGGCGTGGTGCTGATTTTCTTGTGCTTCGTGGGGATACCGCTCCAGGTTTTCGCCCGCAACTCCGTCGTCGCCAACGACGTCGGCACCGCGCACGGGATCCTCTACCTGATCTACCTCGCCGCCGCGTACCTGATGACCCGCCGGGTGGGCATGCAGCTGGCCAGCCCGCAGACGGTGCTCGTGCTGCTCGCAGGGACGATCCCGGTCATGACGTTCGTGGTCGAGCGGTGGGTCACCCGCCGGTACATCAACCCGGCCCTGGCCGCCGCGAGGGCCGCTGGGCGGCGGGTCTCGGCGCAGGACCCCGTCCCGCGGCCTCCGGTGCAGCGGTCCGGCTGACGTCAGCCGGCGAGCGGGAAAAACAGTGAGCCAGCAGTACTTTGCCGAGCGGCCGGCCGCTGGCCGGCGTCCGGGCTCGGTGCACGTCGTCCTGCCCGACGTGCACCTGGAGCTGGAGACCGACTCCGGGGTGTTCTCGCCGTCGCGGCTCGATCCCGGCACCCGGCTGCTGCTGGAGGCGGCGCCTCCGCCGCCCGCCGCGGGGAACCTGCTCGATCTCGGCAGCGGCTACGGCCCCCTGGCGCTGGTCCTGGCCGCTCGCTCACCCGGCGCCCAGGTCTGGGCCGTCGACGTGAATCGCCGGGCTCTGGACCTTTGTGCAAGGAACGCCGTGCGGGCGGGCCTGCCGAACGTCCGCTGCGCCGCGCCCGACGACCCGGTCGTTCCCGATGCGTTCGGCCTGATCTGGTCCAATCCCCCGATCAGGATCGGCAAGGCCGCCCTGCACGCCCTGCTGGGCACGTGGCTGGCTCGGCTGGAGCCGGCCGGGGCCGCGTACCTGGTCGTACAGCGCCACCTGGGCTCCGACTCGCTGCAGCGATGGCTGGAGGACGCGGGCTGGCACACGGCCCGCGTCGCCGCGCGGTCCGGCTACCGCGTGCTGCAGGTCGGCCCGGCGTCCCGGGCCGACGCGCGGGCGGGCAAGGGGGGGCGGGCGGGCACGGGGGGGCGGGCGGGCATATGAGAGAACGGCCGTCCGCGGCCTGGCCGGAGCCCGGGGCGCCCGGACCGAGGCTGCTGGGCCCAACCGAGGTCAAGCGGCTGAACCGGTCGTGGCGCCAGCAGGCTCAGGCCAGGGTCGGGCTGCTGCTCGACTCGGTCAGCCAGCCGTTCAACGTGGGCTCGATCATCAGGACGGCCGCCGCCTTCGGGGTGGACCGGATCTGGCTATGCGGCGACACCGCCCCGCCCGAGCATCCTCAGGCGCGCAAGACCGCCCTGGGCACCGGCCGCTTTGTCACGTTCGAGCGCGAGCCCGGCGCCGGCGCGGCCGCGGCCGCCGCCGCGGCCGCCGGGCTGACGGTCATCGCGATCGAGCTGGCCGCCGGCGCGGTACCGCTGCACGAGGCGCCGCTCGGCGGCGACGTGTGCCTGGCGCTGGGTCACGAGGATCGCGGCTGCTCGGCCGCGCTGCTGGCCGCGGCCGACGCGATCGCCTACATACCGCAGCTCGGCCGGGTCGGCTCGCTGAACGTCGCGGCCGCGGCGGCGATCGCCCTGGCCGAGACCCGCCGCCGAGAGTGGCAGCCTCCGCCTATAAAGCCGGTCTAGCCCGCCGGGCTCCGCCCGGTCACCTTCAGTCGCTCCATGATCGGGGGAGAACTCTGCGGCCAGATGCAATCATTCCAAGGCAACATGGGTTTCCGGCTTGTCGCGAGTCGGGGCTGTCGGTCCACCACCCCGTTGCGGCGGTAGCAGCTCGCCCTCCAGCTGTGCTCTGTACCGGTTTGCGCCTTTCATGACGGCTTGCCGCGGCAGTGCCTATGTGGTCGATGGGCCATTTACCACCCTCTATCGGGTTCGATGGCCCATCCACGACAGTCGCCTGCGGTCCGGCTGGGAACCTGGGCGGTGGCGGCTGGCTCGCTGGTCGGCGCCGCCGCTGCCCCATACTGATGGCTGTGCGTGACTTCCTTGATCTCCCGCGCCCCCTCGCGTTCGCGCACCGCGGCGGAGCCGCGCATTAT
>DASYXX010000361.1:0-1807 GCA_035934395.1 Streptosporangiaceae bacterium | reverse complement strand
GCCAGAGTGACACCTCCACCCACGACCTGCTCGCCTGGCACAAGGCGATGCAAGCAGGGCACGCCCTCGACCGCAACCTGGCTCTCCTCCTCGTGGTGGCCGCGCATACCATCGCCCGCTCCGGCCGTTCCATGCCCGCGGGCGTCCTCGGCTCGCTGACCGCTGACGTTCTGGAAGTCTTCCCCGTCGGGATCGCACCCCTCGATTACGGCCACGCGCTGGCCCGGGTCGCACGGATCGTGAGCCCCTAGGGCGCAGGCCTTCGCCGCCGGAGACGCCGGCACCCGCCGGCGACGTGATCCGGCGGACGAGGGTCAGCGAGCCGGAGATGCCTCAAGAGCGCCCCGGAGGCGCGCCGGAAACACAGCGAGGCGGAGTCACGGCCGGGATGACCCGGGCGCCCAGGGCGCGGGAGATGGTCAGCGCGGCGGTGCGCACGGCCGGCGCGACCCGGTCCGACTTCATCGTCGCCGACCAGCCGGAGACCGACAGCGCGCCCGCGGCGAAGCCGCCCGGGCCGTGCACCGGACTGGCCACGCAGACCAGGCCCGGCCGCGATTCCTCGTAGTCGTAGCCGAGGCCCGACTCGCGGACGCGGTCGAGCTCCTGGCCGAGCAGCGCGGGCGAGGTTATCGTCCGCTCGCTGACCCTGGTGAGCCCGCCGTCGATGACGGCCTGCACGGTCACCGGATCGGAGAAGGCCAGGATGGCCTTGCCGATCGCGGTGGCGTGGGCGGGCCAGCGGCCGCCGACCCGGGTGGGCAGCCAGGGCGAGTCCGGGCCGGCCAGGATGTCCACGTAGACGACGTCGCCGCCCTCGAGGATGCCGAGGTTCACCGAGTGCCGTGTCGCCTCGCGCAGGTCGGACATGACCGGCCGCGCGGCGTCGCGGATGTCGCGCTGCTGGGGGACGAGCTGGCCGAGCTCGAACAGCTTGAGCCCGAGGCGCAGCCGGCCGTCCGCGCGCTCGAGCAGGCCGCAGCGGATCAGCTCGCCGGCCAGCCGGTGCACGGTGGTCTTCGGCAGCCCGGCCCGCCGGGCCAGCTCAGAGAGGGCCAGCGCGCCGCGGTCGTCCCGGAACGCCTCGAGCAGCGCGGTGATCCGGCCCACGGCGGAGACCTCGCCGTTCCCGTTATGAGCTGGGCACATGAGTAGATTCTGGCGGGCCTGGCCGACGCCCGCCCAGCGAACGTTCCGATCACCGGAACGCCTCGCTTGCCCGCTTCCCCCCGCACCTGCATCGTGCGGAACGGAGGAGACGCGCGTTCATGATCGTGGTGGATCGAGTGCAGATGATAAGCGTTGAGTGCGCGGCGGTGTCGCGCCGCCCAGCCCGTTTTACCCGTGTAAGGCAGCATTTGCGGGGCTGCGGAGTCCCCGGGGAATTGGGGTCGATGGGCCATCGACCACATGGCCAGCCTGGGCGCACGGAGCGGCGCGAGCAGCCGGAGCGGCCCGGACGCGCGGAGCGCGGCGGATACGGGGAGCGGGGCGGTGAGCGGAACCACCGTGGCCGCGATCGTCGGCCCGGGGAACATCGGCACGGATCTGCTGGCCAAGCTGCAGCGGCTGGACGGGCTCGAGGTGGCCTACATGGTCGGCGTGGTCGAGTCCGAGGGCCTGGCCCGGGCCAGGAAGCTCGGCCTGGCCGCCTCGGCCGAGGGCATCGACTGGCTGCTGCGCCAGGACCCGCTGCCTGACCTCGTGTTCGAGGCGACCTCGGCCCGGGCGCACCTGGCCAACGCGCCGCGCTACGCCGAGGCGGGCATCAAGGCGATCGACCTGACGCCGGCGCACGTCGGGCCGA
>DASYXX010000337.1:0-2384 GCA_035934395.1 Streptosporangiaceae bacterium | reverse complement strand
CATCGTCGGCCGCGCGGCGCGGATCGCCGACGAGCTGATCGTGGCCGTGCTCCGTAACCCCAACAAGACCGCGCTGTTCTCCGTCGACGAGCGCCTGGAGATGCTGCGCGAGGTGACCAAGGAGCACGACAACGTGCGGGTGGCCAAGTTCAAGGGCCTGATCGTGGACTTCTGCAAGGCCAACGACGTCTCGGCGATTGTGAAGGGCCTCCGCGCGGTCAGCGATTTTGACTACGAGCTGCAGATGGCCCAGATGAACTACAACCAGGCCGGGGTCGAGACGTTGTTCATGAGCACCAACCCGCTGTATGCGTTCCTGTCGTCGAGCCTGGTCAAGGAGTTCGCGAAGTACGGCGGGGACGTCGCTAGCCTGGTGCCGGAACCCGTGCTCGACCGCCTCACCGTCCGCCTGGCCGAGTCATAAGCGCAGGCCGGCCCGGAGCCGGACCCGGGTCCGGAGCCGGACCCGGGGTCCGGGGTTAACCCCGGGTAACCGCCGACTTGGGGTTCCCGCAGGCAGCCGGGTATGCTAGCCGCCCGATAACCCAGCTAGTACCTGTACCTGCTATGCCACACGCGAACTCCAAGCATCCTCAGCGGCTGAGCGCCCGCCGGCCGCTCGTGTTCGACACCCGGACACTCGGTCTGGCCGCTGTGCGGTCGGAGACCCGCACGGCGCCGGCGCCCGCTAGTCTGGGTGTGGAGCTTGTCAACGTTCCGGAAGGGGCCGAACTCGAGCTGGAGGTCCGGCTCGAGGGGGTCGCCGAGGGTGTGCTGGTGACCGCCACGGTGCGGGCGCCGCTGGTCGGCGAGTGTGCGCGGTGCCTGGACCTGTTCGCCTCCGCGACCGAGGTCCGGTTCATCGAGCTGTTCGCCCGTGAGGCGAGCGATGACGACGCCGACGGGTATCTTCTGGACGGGGACCTGCTCGATCTCGAGCCGGCCCTGCGCGACGCGCTCGTGCTCGAGCTGCCGCTCGCGCCGCTGTGTGCCGATGACTGCCCGGGGCTGTGCTCCGAGTGCGGCGTCCGGCTTGCGGACGCGGGAGCCGGGCACGGCCACGCTGAGGCAGGACTAACGCCGGACGGGACGCCCGTGCCGGATACGAGGAAGGAGCGCTGAGGTGGCCGTCCCTAAGCGGAGAATGTCACGCAGCAATACCAGGTCACGGCGGGCCCAGTGGAAGACCACCGCGCCCCAGCTCGTGACCTGCCCGCAGTGCCGCGACCCCAAGCTTCCGCACACGGCTTGCCCGACGTGCGGCACCTACAACCGACGCCAGGTGATTACACCCTCCTGACCCGCACCATCTCCGGATGCGCGGCGCGTCATTCCCGCGAGCCGTGGAAGGAGGGAGCGTGATTGGCACATCAGGGGACGGCGGGGCGGCGGTCCCCGCCGTGAGGCCTGAGACCACCGCCGAGCTGCTGGATGCCCTCGGCGTGCCGCTCGGCCCGGAGCTGCTGGAGCGCGCCCTTACCCACCGCTCGTTCGCCTATGAGAATGGCGGGCTGCCGACCAACGAGCGGCTGGAGTTCCTCGGCGACTCGGTTCTCGGCCTTATCGTCACCGACACCCTCTTCAACGAGTATCCGGATCTGCCCGAGGGGCAGCTGGCCAAGCTGCGCGCGGCGGTGGTCAACATGCGCGCCCTGGCCGGCGTGGCCCGCGGGCTGCGCCTTGGCGCCTATGTCCGGCTGGGCAAGGGCGAGGAGGGCACCGGCGGCCGGGACAAGTCATCGATACTCGCCGACACGCTCGAGGCCGTGATCGGCGCCGTCTACCTCGAGCGTGGCCTGGACGAGGCTGACGCGCTCGTGCACCGCCTGTTCGACCCGGTGATCGCCCGCTCGGCCAGGCTGGGCGCCGGCCTGGACTGGAAGACGTCGCTGCAGGAGCTCACGGCCGCCGAGGAACTCGGCGTGCCGGAATACCACGTGGACGAGAGCGGGCCAGACCACCAGAAATCGTTCCGCGCCTCGGTCAGGATCGGCGGGCGCGCGTACGGCGAGGGCGAGGGGCGCTCGAAGAAGGAAGCCGAGCAGCAGGCTGCGGAGACGGCGTGGACCTCGATCACCGCGGGCGGTGAGGGCAGGGTTGACGGCGCCAGGGCCGGCGAGGGCGGGGCTGAGGTCGCCGAGTTGGAGGGCGACGATGCCGGGCGCCAGCCCGCAGGAGGCCCTCAGGGCGCCAGGGACGTTTCCGCACGGGGTGCTGTTACACGGGATGCTGCCGCGGGGGGCGGGCTCGAGGACGTCGGTGCGCATGGCACCGACCTGCCCGCCGACTCTGCCGGGCGGGCCAACGGCGGCCGCCGCCCGCAGCGGCGGAGCTAGGCGTGCCCGAACTGCCCGAAGTCGAGATCGTCCGGCGGGGGCTCGAGC
>DASYXX010000330.1:0-9167 GCA_035934395.1 Streptosporangiaceae bacterium | reverse complement strand
CCTCGACGCGCGCAGGCTGGCCGCCGTGCCCGAGGCGCCCGCTGCTCATGGCGGCACGGAAGCAGGCGGCGTGACGAGCGCGGAGGGCCTCCGGGATGATCAGGGCGAGCGTCTGCCCGATCGCCTGCTCAGCGCTGATGCAAAGCAGCAGCTCAGCTGCGCGGTTCCATGACGTGATCCAGCCCTGGCCGTCCGTCGTTACGATCGCGTCTCCGGCCGCCGCGATCGCCGCTGATGCGAGGGCCGGATCAGCGGTCGTGGGTTTGCTTTCCCCGGTTGACATGGAGGTCTCCTTGCGCTGATTGATATTGGTGCGGGCTCGGTCACGCTCCGTCATTGCGGTGCGTGTCATGGGTTGTCCTGGTGTGGGCCGGCTGGTGGCTGATCTGGCTGGCCGGTCAGAAGCCGGCTGGCTGGCGGATGAGGACGAGGTGGATGCGGCCGGGCAGTTCCTGGTGGATCTCGAGGATCACCGTTCATGCAGATCGCCGGCTCGGCGCGCCTGAGGCTTGGCCCAATCTGGCCGGCGTCGGCACGCACATCTTCCGGTTCTGCACGCTGATCTGACCGCGGGCCGTGTCGCGGGGGATCACCGCGACGCGGCGTTGCCTGTGGCAGGCCGCCGGGAGACGTCGGGGTCGATCAGCGCGCTGCAGACGTCGATGATATCGACCATGCCGACCAGGCCGGTTTCGCCGGACTGGCAGGTGGCGGAAATTGCCGCGGGTCATGAGCTTGGCTGCGTCACGGATGCTGGTCGCCGGGTTGATGACGGTCGGGCGGGCGGTCATCAGGTCATGGATCCGGATCTCATCGAGGCCTTTGCCGTCTGCGACCGCGCGGGCGATGTCCCTTTCGGTGATGATGCCTATCGGCTGGGCTGTGTGCGCATCGAGGACCATGAGGGCGCTCGCGCCCGCGTGTTTCATGAGGTAGGCGGCTGCGGCCGCGTGGTCGTGCTGGTCTGCCGTCGTGAGTGGTGGGCGCATGACGTCCGCGACGATGGCCGGGGTGGGTGGCTGAGGGGGCTGCTGCGAGAGGGCATCTGTCATGATCATTCGCCTGCTTCGTGGACCATCTGGGCGAGAGTGGCCCAGTCTTGGCTTTGGATGGCAGTACCGGCCGGGCCGGCTGCCACGGGTGACTTCGATGCGGTCGGGGTCGACGCCGACGATGGCCTGCCAGGTTTTGGTTTGCCTGCGCCCGGCGAATGCCTGCCGTTGGATCAGTCGTTGCTCGATCGCGTCGAGTTCGTGAGGTGAGCCGGCCTCCAGGGCCGGTAGCCGCGGCCCGATGCTGCCCCGTCCCGGGTGGATGGCGTCCGGGCCGCCTACTTCCCGCAGCACCAGAACCTGCTGGCGTGCCATCTCGTTGATCATGAGCGCGGCAACCCGGTCGCCGCGTGCTACCGGGCGGAGCTCGAACACGTTCTGGTAGAACTCCAGCGACCGGTCCGGGTTGCGCACGTTCAGCAACGAGGCCTGCAGGCTGAGCCGCATCTAGGGCACCTCTTCGCTGGCCCGGCCAAGGTCGGCGGCGGCGCTGGCGTGCAGTTGCTGGAGCTGGCCGGGGGTGGGGCACCAGGTGGAGGTGAGGCTGGCGGTGTCCCAGCCGGCGAGCCGGGCGCCAGCCTCGTAGGCGCTTTGGCAGAACGCCAGGAGGGTGGTCCTGGGGTCACGGGCGGTGCGCACGGTCTCGTAGGGCAAAATCGCCAGCGAGCCGGGGCCGTATTGGGTCCAGGTGCCGGCGGGCAGCGGCTGGCCGCGCAGCCCGGCGGGTTCGGGGGCGGTGTAGGAGTAGTAGGCGGCGTCGCCGACGGTGTCGTCGCCGGGCCAGAACCCGAACGAGATGACCTCGTGGGTGTAGGCCTCCCGGGTGACCGGGTCGGCGTCGATCGGGGGGGCCGGGCGGCCGGAGAACCGGGTGACTGCGAGGTCGAGGCCGTGCCAGAACAGGTGCACCGGGCTGGTTTTGCCGTTGAACCAGCCGCTGAACTCCTCAAACACCGCGTCGCTCCAGTCCAGGATCCGGCCGAACCGCATGATTGCCTCGCGGTCCCACGACGCATGCTCGGCGTCCTGGGCGAACGGCGTGGTCATGGGGACGCCGAACGGCACCTCTTTGATGGCCACGTCAATGTCCAGCTCCCCCAAGACCGCGTGGAGAGCCTGGTCGAAGTCCGCGACGGGCAGTCCGCCGGCCAGCCCGAACGACCTGGTGCGGCCGTCGGCGGTCCGCACGGCCAGGGCGTGGTCGATGAGGTCAAAGGTGATCTCGAACGTGGTGCCGCGGTGATGCAGCCGCCGGGTTGTGAGCCCGCGGACATCGACATACAGCGGGACGTTCCACCAGTGGTTGCGCGGCGGAGTGGTGGCCAGCTTGATCTTGCCCACGATCTGGCAGTACAGGTGCAGGGTGTCCTTGGTGGCGCGCCAGCCGGCCAGGCGCAGCTCTGGCAGGCTCATGGCCCGTTCACCACGAAGGCGACGTTGCCGGGGTAGCCCCAGCTCCAGTCCTCCCCCGGCTCGGCGGGCCGGGCCACCGGGTGGCCGCCGGCCCGGGCGTGGCGGCTGGCGTGCCGGGTGGGAGAGGAGCCGCAGCAGCCGATCTTGCCGCAGGCCCGGCACATCCGCGGGTGCACCCACCAGCCGCCGGTCGCCAGGCAGTCTTCGCGGCCGGCGATGCTGTCGGGCAGTTCGGTCAGCTTGATGCTGGCGGCGTGCGAGCAGGGGGCGTTCATGGGGCCAGTGCCGCCAGCAGGGCAGGCGGGTCGTAGCCGCCGCGGTGCACGACGCCGTCGATGAACAGAGTGGGCGTGCCGAGGACCTGGCCCGAGGCTAGGCCGCTGTCCACATCGCGCTGGATCCGCTCCAGCACGGCCGTGCTGGCCCGGTCGTAGTCGAAGGCTGCCACATCCAGCCCGAGCTGGGCGGCGTACCCGCGCAGGTCGCCGTCTTCGAGCGCCTTCTGCCGGTGAAACAGCAGCTCGTGCATGTCCCAGAACCGGCCCTGCGCCGCGGCGGCCTCAGCCGCGGCCGCCGCGGCGAGCGCGTGCGGGTGGATGCCGGTCAGCGGGAAATACCGGAACGCGAACCGCACGTTCCCGCCGAGCTGCTGTTCGACCTGCTCGATCGCGTGGAACGCCTGCCGCGAGTACGGGCACTCGTAATCGCCATATTCGATGATCAGGCGGCCGGCGGGCGAGCCGCGGACGTGATCGGCTTTCTCGTCCAGCGGTGCCAGGGCCTGCTGGCGCTCACCGCGCACCGGGTTCAGGGTCATGGGCGGGGCCTCCTGTGGCTGCGGCGGATCCGGCTGGCTGGGCTGGTTAGAACCCGACCTGCTGGCGGATGAGGACGAGGTGGATGCGGCCGGGCAGTTCCTGGTGGATCTCCAGGATCTTCCCGACCTGGCTGTGCTGCCCGTAGGCGGCGACCGCGCGGGCGTCTTCGAGCGGCAGGCTGTGCCGGTAGATCCGCTGGTGCGCGGCCTTCAGGGAGGCGACGAGCTTCTGCGCGCCGGCGACGAAGATCACGCTGGCGGCGCCCCAGGCGTAGGAGGCCAGCTGGCTGCCTGAGGCCGAGGCGATGACCAGGGTGCCGTCGGCGGTGATGGCGTGCACGCTGCCGAGGGCGTAGTCGGGCTGGCCGCCGATCGCCTTCATCTGCTGCGCCTGGGTGGCGAAGTCGAGCGCGAACATCCGGTTCCGCGCCGAGTCGTACGGCCCGGCGTCGTTGACCGCATCCGCGATCCCCGTCTCTTGAAGGGTGACCGAGGTGTTGGTCATCACCGACGAGCCGTGCGGGATGCGGGCCAGGACAGCGGCGCGCGCGGCGTCAAGGTCATCCACGACCTCGACACTGAAACCATGCTCCTCGAGCGCGACAACGGTCGCCTGCAGCGCGTGCTCACCGGGCAGCGCGGTGAAGCGGTCAGGTGTGGCGGTCGTGGTCACCGCTGGTCCTCCCTGCTGGAGATCGCTGACCCCGGGACTCCCCGGCAGTCAGCCGACCGGGCATTGACTTGAACGTTCAAGTTCGAAACTACGCCAGGTGACTTGAAGCTTCAAGTGTTAGCATGGTGTTCCGTGACCCGCACCCAGACGGCGGCCACGTCGTCTCCCCCGTGGCTGGACGATGAGCAGCAGGAGTGCTGGCGCGCCTTCAGCTTTGCGATGCACCAGCTGCGCTGGGCGCTGGAGTGCCAGCTCCAGCGCGATGCCGGGCTCAGCTTCCTGGAATACCACGCCCTGGCCAGGCTGTCCGAAAGCCCCGGCCACACGATGCGGATGAGCGGGCTCGCCGCGGTCACCAACGCCTCGCTGTCCCGGCTGTCGCACCTGATCACCCGGCTGGAACGGCGCGGGCTGGTCCGGCGCGAGCCCGACCCGGCCGACGGCCGGTACACCAACGCGATCTTGACCCCGGCCGGGCTGCGCCTTCTGCTGGCCAGCGCACCCGGGCACGTCGCCAAGGTCCGCGAACTGGTGATCGACGCCCTCACCCCAGCCCAGCTGCGCCAGCTGCGCACCGCGTCCCAGCGGATCTTGCAGCGCATCGAATCCAGCGCCGGGCAGCCGGCAGCTGGCGGCAGCAGAAATGCGCCGGGGCAGCCACCACCGCGGCGCTGAAGGAGTCAACAATGGCAGTGGACAACATCGAGGACTTCCAAGCCCTAGAGCCATTCTTCCGAGTGATCGAGAACGGGCTTGCAGGACTGGCCGACGGCGGCCATTTCTTTGACCACCTGGCCGACGATGTCGTCTTCGAATTCATCATTACCGTTCCCGATTACCCTCGACGGATCGCAGGACGCGACAACCTGATCGAGCTCTACCGCGGCTACCACAAGGCATTCTTCCTCGATCGCTGCTTCGACCTCAGGACCCACCGGGCCGACGACTCCACCGTCACGCTCGAATACGCGTCCGAAGGCAAGGCCGTTGTGTCCGGACGGCCATACAGCAACCGCTACATCTCAGTCGTCACCATCAAACACCGCAAGATCACTCATTGGCGTGACTACCTCGACCCGCTCCGCGTCCTCGCAGCGCTAGGCGCCAGTGACTAACGCGCGCCACTGACGCGCCCGTAACTGAAATACAGCTCTAAGGACAAGGCACAGTGCGCTTCACCGCCGCCGCCGCAGGCCGAGAGCACGGTGCATCAACCGCTCACCGCGACCCGTATCACCGGCATGGGCTGATAAGCGAGTATGTTAACTGGCTACCCCAAGGCCCGCCGTTCGCAGCCGCCTCGCGGGGCCGTTCGCCTACGCATCCACGCGCATCCTGCAGACAAGGCCCCGAGCACCCAACGTCAATCGCCCATGGCTTTGGGCGGCGCCCATGGCACGAGAACCCAAACTGCGCGCACCTCCGTGACCCCCGCACTACCAGCAACATGGTCGACGGATAGCTGTCACAAGTAGGTGAACGATTGCCGAGCGCCGCCGGCTTGCGAGATGGCGCCGAACGCCGATTATTTTCATGGCGACCTGCTTGCAGATTCCGGTACTCGGGCGAGCAGATTATATGTTTTGCCTGCGTGGCCGCCACGTGGCTCGTCGGCGCCGTCATCCTTCCACGTGACCGCCGCGGGCTCTGACCTTGGGCTGCCCGGGGGTGGGCGGGACTTCGGATGACGGGCCGGGCCGGGGCCCATCGACCGGTGACGGTCAGCCGGCCGGCTGGATGCCCGGGAACACCGCCGCCAGCGCGCTCACGCCAGCCAGCGTGCCGAACGCCGCCAGCCCAGCGGCGGTGTGGGCGCGGGCGTGCAGCGCGGCCGAGATCCCGGAGGTGGCCACGAGCAGGAGCTTGACCGCCAGGGTGGTCTCATACCTCCTGTGGATCTGGGACCGCACGGCGATGATGTTCCAGACCCCGGCAGAGCTCAGCGCAGCGGGGAGATGGAGGGCGAATGACATTTGTCATCCCGAGCCGGTGAGGCGCGGCACTACGCGGCAGGACGGCGGCAGGCCAGGCTGGTTGCCATGGTTTATTACAACGCTCAGGCCGGGGGGATCGTGCTGTCCCGGCTCTCCAAGTCCTACGGCCAGGTGCGCGCGGTCCGGTCGATCGACCTGACCGTCGCTCCTGGTGAGACGGTCGCGCTGCTTGGCCCGAACGGCGCGGGCAAGACGACGATGATCGACATGATGCTCGGCCTCGCCCGCCCCGACGCCGGGACGGTTTCGGTGTTCGGCCGGCCGCCTGCGGCGGCCGTGCGTGCGGGCTGGGTGGGCGGCATGCTGCAGACCGGGTCGCTGCTCGAACATCTCAGGGTACGCGAGCTGGTCAGCCTGATGGCCTCGTACTACCCGTACCCGCTGCCGGTCAACGACGTGCTGCGGCTGACCGGGGCGGCGGAGTTCGCGGGCCAGCTCACCACGAAGCTGTCGGGTGGGCAGGCCCAGCGGGTGCGCTTCGCCGCCGCGCTGGTCGGCGACCCCGACCTGCTGGTGCTGGACGAGCCCACCGCAGGGATCGATGTCGCGGGCAGGCACAAATTCTGGCAGGCCATGCGCGCGGTCGCCGGGCGCGGCAAGACGGTGCTGTTCGCCACGCACTACCTGGAGGAGGCCGACGCCTACGCCGACCGGATCGTGCTGATCGCCCACGGGCGCATCGTCGCCGACGGCCCGGCCACCGAGATCAAGGCCCGGGCGGGCGCCCGCATGATCAGGGTGACGCTGCCAGGCGGTGACCTGGCGGCGCTCGGCACGCTGCCCGGCGTGGTGAGCGCGGAGCGGCACGGCGACGCGGTGCTGCTGTCCTGCTCGGACGCTGACACCGCGCTGCGCGCGCTGCTGGGATCGTTCCCCGCCGCGCGGGACATCGAGGTGCGGGGCGGCAGCCTCGAGGAGGCGTTCCTGGAGCTGACCGCGGACGAGGAGACGGCCAGCGCCGTCACCGTGGCCGCGACCGCGGGCGCGGCCGCGGGAGGAGGAGCACGATGAGCAGCGCCACACACTTCAGGTATGAGATCGTCCGCACGTTCCGCAACCGCATCTTCTACGCGGTGACCCTGGTCCTGCCGCTGGTCCTGTTCTACGCGGTGGCCTCGGGCCAGCGCAGCGCGACCCAGGACGGCGTCAGCTTCCCCCTGTACTTCATGACCGCGATGGCGGTATACGGGGCGATGTTCGCGGCGGTCTCGCCGGGGGCGCGCATCGCGCGCGACCGGTCCGGGGGATGGACCCGGCAGGTGCGGATCACGCCGCTGCGGGCCCGCACCGACATCGCAGCCAAGGTCGTCACCGCCTACCTGGTCGCGCTGCCCAGCGTGGTGCTGGTGTTCCTGGCCGGGGCGTCGCTCGGGGTGCGGCTGGACGCGGCGCAGTGGCTGGAGATCGGCGGCCTGCTACTGGCCGGGCTGACCCCGTTCATCGCCCTGGGCATCGTGCTGGGATACCTGGTGCGCGCCGACGCGCTGACGCCGGCCATCGGCGGTGTCGTGGTCCTGTTCGCGCTCGCCGGCGGGGTGTACGGGTTCCAGCTCGCGCACTCCGGGCCGCTGTTCGACGTCATGAAGGCGATCCCGTCGTACTGGCTGGTGCAGGCGGGCAAGACCGCGCTCGGCGGCGGCAGCTGGCCCGCCCAGGGCTGGATCGTGATCGCCGCCTGGACCGCGGTGCTCGTCGCGGCCGCCGCGCTCGCCTACCAGCGGTCCGCGGTTCGGGGCTGAGGCACGATGCGCCGGTCCGGCGTACCGTGGACAAATGTGAGCGACGAGGTCACGCCGTACAACGAAGCCGAGGCCGAGGCCGAGTGGGTTGCGGCTCACTCCAGGTGGACGCGAAGCTGGCGGCGGGGGCTCATGCTGGCGCTCCCGCTCGTCTACCTGGTCTACGTGGTCGTCTCGGTCCGGCAGAACTCGCAGGGCTCAGCCGCGGTCACCGGCTACGCGCTGCTGGCGGCTTTTGCCGCGTGCTGGCTCGTCACGCCCGCCGTGATGCGGCCAAACACGAGCGGGCGCCGGTTCTGGGCCTGGTACGCGCTCCTGGTGGCGCTGGCAGCGGCGGAAGTGCCGTTCGCCCGCGCGGCAGGCTTCGTCCTGTGCGTGTTCCTCACGATCCTCACCGTGGCGCGCCTGGGTGCCCGATCGGCCCCGTTCGTGGCCGCGATGTCCCTGGCGGCACTGCTGGTCCCGGTGGCGGTCGGGTCCTGGCACGTCAGCCTGGCCAAGTCGTTCGCCGACGTCACCCCCGTCGCGATCCCGGTCATCGCGCTCGCGACGGCCGCGGCGATGCAGGTGGTGCGCGCCAACCAGGCGCTCGCCGAGACCCGTGCCGAGCTGGCCCGGCTGGCCGCGGAGAACGAGCGGATCCGGATCGCCCGCGACTTGCACGACCTGCTCGGCCACTCGCTGACCACGATCACGGTCAAGGCGGGGCTGGCGCGCCGGCTCGGGCCGGCCGATCCCGCGGCGGCGGTTGCCCAGATCGCCGAGGTCGAGGATCTGTGCCGGCGGGTGCTCGCCGACGTCCGGGCCGCGGTGTCCGGCTACCGCGAGGTCACCCTGGCCAGCGAGCTCGCCCGCGGCCGGGAGCTGCTGCGGGTCTCCGGGATCACCGCCCACCTGCCGAAGGCTACTGACGTTGTCGATCCAGTCCACCAGGAGCTGTTCGGCTGGGCCGTGCGCGAGGGGCTGACCAATGTGATCCGCCACTCGCGGGCGCGTTCATGTGCGGTACGGGTATCCCCTTGCTGCGTCGAGATCATCGACGACGGTCACGGATCTGCTGCCCCTCCCGGGAACGGGCTGCGCGGGCTGCGGGAGCGGGCAGCCGCAGCAGGCGGTGGCGTGGACGCCGGACCGGTGCAGCCCGCGGGCTGGCGGCTGCGAGTGTGGGTGCCCACAGTGGACGCGCCGCCCGCCGTCGGCGGGACCGCCCCGGCAGCCCGCGACACCGCCAAGGGAGCCGGGGGGAGCCTGCTCCCGGCTGCGCAAGGACGCTGACGTTGATCCGGCTGTTGCTCGCCGACGACCAGAAGCTCATCCGCGGCGCGCTCGCCGCAATGCTCGCGCTTGAAGAGGATTTCGAGGTCGTCGCGTCGGTCGGCCGCGGCGACGAGGTGGCTGCCGCGGCCAGAGAGCACCACCCGGACGTGGCGCTGCTGGACATCGAGATGCCCGGGCTCGACGGCCTGGCTGCCGCGGGAG
>DASYXX010000317.1:0-3259 GCA_035934395.1 Streptosporangiaceae bacterium | reverse complement strand
CAGCGTCTTTTCGTCGCGGGCCAGGCCGACGAAGCCGACGTCGGCGTTGGGCAGCAGCCGGGCCATCCCGTCGAGCATCCCGATGCCGGCCCGCAGCACCGGGACCACGAGCGGAACGGGCCGGGCCAGCCGCACCCCGTCGGCCACGGCGACCGGGGTCGTCACGGAGACCGGCTCCACCTTGATGTGCCGGGTCGCCTCGTAGGCGAGCAGCGTCACCAGCTCGTCGGTGAGCCTGCGGAACGTCGGGGTCTCGGTCTCGACGTCGCGCAGCGTGGTCAGCTTGTGCGCCACGAGCGGATGGTCGGCAACCAGCGTCTGCATGACCCGTAGTGTGGCAGAGCTAGCCGGGCGTCACGGTCGGACCAGGGACGCCAGCGTGGCCCGGGCGCCGCGCTGGTGCAGGGAGGCCAGCGCGGACCGGTAGGCGGCGACGAAGCGCTCGTTGTCGGCCAGGTCCCCGAACAGCTCGCGGTTGGCGATGAACGCGTCGGGGTCCTCGCGCTGCCGGCGCGCGAGCCGCATCAGGGTGTCCCGGCGCCGGTCGACCACCTCGATCGGCTGGCCCTGCTCGTCGACCCCCTCCGCGTACCGGGCCCAGCTCGCAACCACGGCCGCCGAGCGCCTGATCTCGCCGCCGGCCGCGAGCTGCTGGCGGACCACCGGCAGCAGCCACTTCGGGATCCGGTCGGAGCTCTGCGCGCACACCCGGGCGATGGTGTCGCGGATCTGCGGGTTGGCGAACCGCTCGATCAGCGTGTGCTTGTAGCCGCCGAGGTCCACCCCGGGCACGGGAGCCAGGGTCGGGGTGGCCTCGGAGTCCATGTAGCCGAGGAGGAAGGCCTGGAACAGCGGGTCCCCGGCCGCCTCGTGCACCAGCCGGTAGCCGCACAGGTAGCCGAAGTAGGCCAGGGCCTGGTGGCTCCCGTTGAGCAGCCGCAGCTTCATCAGCTCGTAGGGCTTCACCTGGTCGACGAGCTCCACCCCGACCTCGCCGTAGGGCGGCCGGCCGGCCGGGAACGTGTCCTCGAGCACCCACTGCGTGTAGGGCTCGCAGACAACCGGCCACCGGTCCTCGATCCCGAACCGCTCGGCGACCTCGGCCCGGTCGGCGTCGGTGGTCACCGGGGTGATGCGGTCGACCATCGAGTTGGGGAAGCGCACCTCGCTCTCCACCCAGTCGCCGAGCTCCGGGTCCCGCAGCCGGGCGAACGCGGTGAACACCCGCCTGGTCAGGTGACCGTTCTCCTGCAGGTTGTCGCAGGACATGACCGTGAACGGGGCCCGGCCGTGCTTCCTGCGGCGCCAGAGCGCCTCGGTGATCAGGCCGAACGCGGTCCGCGGCACCGCGCCGGGCTGGAGGTCCGCGATCACGTCCCGGTTGGTCACGTCGAACTCGCCGGTGAGGTCGGAGATGTTGTACCCGCCCTCGGTGATCGTCAGCGACACGATCCGGGTCGAGGGCGCCGCCATCTTCTCGATGACCGCCTCCGGGTCGTCGGGCGCGAACAGGTACTCCACGATGGACCCGATCACCCGCGGCTCGTAGGTCCCGTCGCTGTGCTTGAGCACGAGCGTGTAGAGGCCGTCCTGAGCGTCAAGCGCCCGCTGCATCCCGCGGTCGGTCGGCAGCACCCCGACGCCGCATATGCCCCAGTCCAGCTCCGCACCGTCGCTCATCAGGCGGTCGTGGTACATGGCCTGATGCGCGCGGTGGAAGCCGCCGACGCCGACGTGGACCACCCCCGGCGTCACCAGGCGCCGGTCGTAGGCCGGCACCGGCAGCCGCCCGTTCCAGCTCGCGAGCGTGCGCGCGTTGAGGGGCTTGGCCTCAACCAGCAAGGCGGGCGCCCGTCTGCGGGTGGAACGCGAAGACGTCATCCGGCGCGACCCGGAATGTGACCTGCTGTCCCGGTGCCGGGGGCTTGCGTCCCTCGGCGCGCGCCACCACCGGGTCCCCGCCCCCGGCCAGGCGCACGTGCAGCAGGGCGTCGGCGCCCAGCTCCTCGACCAGCAGTACCTCTCCGCCTATCTGCCCGGTGCCATTGGCGAGGTGAAGGTGCTCCGGCCGTATGCCCATGACGAGCTCGCGCAGGCCTGCATCGGCGGCGGCGGTGCGGACGGCGGTCGGCAGGGGCAGCGTGGTGCCCGCCAGCGTCACGCCCCCGTCGATGAGCGGGACGGTCAGCAGGTTCATCGCGGGCGAGCCGATGAACCCGGCCACGAACTGGTTGACCGGGCTGTCGTAGAGGTCGCGCGGCGTGGCGACCTGCTGCAGCTGCCCCCCGCTCAGCACCGCCACCCGGTTGCCCATGGTCATCGCCTCGACCTGGTCGTGGGTCACGTAGACCGTGGTGATGCCCAGGCGGCGCTGCAGCTCGGCGATCTGGCTGCGCGTCTGCACGCGAAGCTTGGCGTCCAGGTTGGACAGCGGCTCGTCCATCAGGAACACCTTGGGCTCGCGCACGATGGCCCGGCCCATGGCCACCCGCTGCCGCTGCCCGCCGGACAACTGCTTGGGCTTGCGACCCAGCAACTGGTCGTCGAGGTCGAGCAGCCGGGCGGCCTCGCGCACCCGGCGGTCCCGCTCCTCCCGGTGAACACGCTGCATCTTCAGCGCGAAGCCCATGTTCTCCGCGACGGTCTTCTGCGGGTACAGGGCGTAGTTCTGGAACACCATCGCGATGTCCCGGTCCTTGGGCGGGACGAACGTCACGTCCCGGTCGCCGATCTCGACCCGCCCGCCGTCGAGCGGCTCCAGGCCGGCGAGCATGCGCAGCGCCGTGGTCTTGCCCGAGCCCGACGGCCCGACCAGGACCATGAACTCGCCGTCGGCGATGTCCAGGTCGAGTGCGTCGACCGCGGGCGGCGTGTCCTTTGCGTACACGCGGCTGGCCGACACGTACCTCACATGAGCCATCGGGGATCTCCGCCGTTCACTTGATAGCTCCCATTGACAGGCCGCGGACCAGCGAGCGCTGGGCTATCCAGCCCACCAAGATCACCGGAACCGAGGCCACCGTGGCCGCCGCCGACAGGTGCGCGATGTACAGGCCTTCCTGGGGGACCGAACTGATCAGGAACATCGGCATGGTCGCGGCGTTCGTGACCGTCAGGTTGATCGCCAGGAACAGCTCGTTCCAGGCGAAGATCACGCAGATCAGCGCGGTCGACACCAGCCCGGGCGAGACGATGGGCAAGATCACGCCGGTGATCTCCCTGATGCGCCCCGCGCCGTCCAGCCGGGCCGCCTCGAGCA
>DASYXX010000272.1:0-5808 GCA_035934395.1 Streptosporangiaceae bacterium | reverse complement strand
GGGCGGTCAGCCGTGCGCCCGCGATCCTGATGGCGAGCGGCAGGCCCGCGCAGACGGCGAGCACGTCGCGCACGGCGCCGGGCTCCGCCTCGGCGCGCTCGGCCCCGATGATCCGGGTGAACAGGTCGGCGGCCTCGCGGTCGTCGAGCACGTCGAGGTCGAGGAGCTGGCTGCCGACAAGGTCATAGAGCCGGTGCCGGGAGGTGACGATCACCGCGCAGGAGCCTGTTCCCGGCAGCAGCGGCCGGATCTGGGCGGCGTCCCTCGCGTCGTCCAGCACGATCAGCATCTGCCGCTCGGCCAGGCGCGTGCGGTACATGGCCGCTCTTTCTTCGGCGTCCACAGGTACCCGTGCCCCGTCCACCCCGAGATCCCTGAGGAACCTGGCCAGCACCTCGTCCGGCGGCACCGGATGCTCGCTCCCGCCCAGCAGTCTGGCGTAGAGCTGCCCGTCGGGAAAGTCGTGCCGCAGCCCGTGCGCCGCGTGAACCGCGAGCGCGGTCTTGCCCAGCCCGGGCGCGCCGGCCACGACCGCGATCGTCACAGCCGGGTTGTCCTTGCTCCGGGCCTCCGCCACCAGGCCGCGCAGCCGGGTCAAGGGCGCGTCACGCCCGGTGAAATCGGGAACGTCGGCCGGCAGCTGGGCGGGCACGCCCCGCGACGGGCCGCGCGCCGGGCGCTCCGGGGGGCCAGGCGCTCCGAGAGGCGGGGACGCGCTGGCCGGCGATCCGGGGGACCGCCCGGCGGGCCCCCGCTCCGGGATCCTGTCGGCGGTGAGCATCTCGTGGTAGAGCCGCTGCAGCTCGGCGCCGGGATCGACGCCGAGCTCGTCGGCGATCACCTGGCGGGCCTGCCCGTAGGCCGCCAGCGCCTCGGCATGGCGCCCGGCGCCGTCCAGGGCCCGGATCAGCAGGCTCCACAGGCCCTCCCGAAGAGGCTGGTCGGACAGCAGCCTGCGCAGCTCGGGCACCAGCTGGGCGTGCAGGCCGCAGCCGACGTCGGCCTCCATCCGCAGCTCCAGCGCTGCGAGCCGGGACTCCTCCAGCCGGCCGGCCTCGGCCGTGACCAGCGCCGAGGACGGCACGTCGGCCAGCGGCCGGCCCCGCCACAGCCCGAGCGCCTCGGCCAGGACCTCGGCGGCGCGCTGGAAATCGCCCGCGGCCAGGGCCCGCCTGCCCTGCCCGGTCAGCTCCTCGAAGCGCCCGGCGTCCACGTCGCCGGGGTCGAGGAGCAGCTGGTACCCGGGCGCACGCGTGGTCAGCACGCGGCCGTCGGCGTCGGCGAGCACGCGACGGAGCCGGAACACGTAGACGCTGATCAGGTTCGCCGCCCGGTCCGGCGGCTCGTCACCCCATAGTTCCGCGATCAGCCGGTCGGTCGACACGGCCTGGCCCTGGTTCAGCAGCAGCGCGGCGAGCAACGCCCGCCACTTTGGCGCTCCGATGCCGTCCCAGGCCTGGCCGGTCCAGACCTCGAGCGGTCCGAGTATCCGAAACCTCACCACGACGCCCTGTCCGGGCCCGCTCTTTTCCGCCGTTCCGACACGGACCCACCGTTCCCGCTCGCGCCTCGCCATCAGACCAATGCCGGGCGACGGAAGCTCCTCAATTCCCACTCAACCATGGCGTAACGGCTCCTCGCATGCTGTTACATATCTGTGATCACGGTGTCACCCATATGGGCAGTCATACCGTCGCGCCCTTGCATCGGCTGGCTGCGCCCGCGTCTCAGCAGCCAATCCAGATCCATTCCGTCACAGCCCGGTGCCGCGAGGGCCGCCGGGTGCCGGCAGGCTTCATCGGTACTCAACGACCGCGCAAGACCCCGGCGGAATGCTGGGCGTCAGCCGCGCCGACCCGCTCCCCGCCAGCGGCGGTCCGCCCTGGCCGGCGAGCACCCAAGAGAAGCTGCCGCGCTTTCAGACCGCTACGCGGGGCGCAGTCTGGGAGCAAGGGGGCGGGCGCGGCGGGGTCTTAGATGGTGGCCGCTGGCCTCCGTTCGCGGTTGGGGGGCGGGGCCAGCGGTCACCTTCTGAGTCGGCCAGCGGGCGCGGTGAGCTGCGCCGGCCCCGGCAGACGCGGCGGGGCCGTCGGCCGGGCCGGCGCCGTTAGTTCGGCCGCCGCGGAATTACCCGGAACTCTGCCTCCAGGCTGCTGTGGTGCCAGTGTGGACGACACTCGCTCGCCTGTTTCGGTTAGTTCCGCCGCCGCCGGACCGTCAGCTGTGCCCGTCGAACAGGCTGGTCACCGACCCGTCGCTGAAAACCTCCCTGATCGCCCGCGCGAGCAGCGGCGCGATCGAGAGCACGGTGAGCTTGTCGAACCGCTTCTCGTTCGTGATCGGCAGCGTGTTGCAGACGATCACCTCGCTGATCCGGGAGTTCTTCAGCATGTCCACCGCGGGGCCGGACAGCACCCCGTGCGTGGCGGTGACGATCACCTGCGCGGCGCCCTGGTCGAACAGCACCTCGGCCGCGTTCACGATCGTCGCGCCGGTGTCGATCATGTCGTCCACGATGATGCAGGTCCGGCCCGCCACCTGGCCGACCACCTCGAGGATCTTGACCCGGTTGGCGACATCGGTGTCCCGGCGCTTGTGGATGATGGCCAGGGGGCTGCCCAGCCGGTCGGTCCACCGCTCGCAGACCCGGACCCGGCCCGCATCCGGCGCCACGACGGTGACCTGGGAGAGGTCCAGCTGCTGCTCGATGTACTCGGCCAGGATCGGCAGCGCGAACAGGTGGTCGACCGGGCCGTCGAAGAAGCCCTGGATCTGGGCGGTGTGCAGGTCGACCGCCATGATCCGGTCCGCGCCCGCGGCATGGAAGAGGTCGGCCATGAGCCGGGCCGAGATCGGCTCCCGGCCGCGGCTCTTCTTGTCCTGGCGGGCGTAGCCGTAGAACGGCGCCACGACCGTGATCCGCTTGGCCGACGCCCGTTTGAGCGCGTCCACCATGATCAGGTGTTCCATGATCCACTGGTTGATCGGCGCGGTGTGGCTCTGCAGCACGAACGCGTCGCAGCCGCGCACGGACTCGAGGAACCGGACGAAGATCTCGCCGTTCGCGAAGTCGTAGAGCGTGGTGGGGGTCGGCTCGATGCCCAGGCAGCTCGCCACCTCGTCGGCGAGCTCGGGGAAGGCGCGCCCGGAGAGCAGGATCATCCGCTTCTCGTTCGGGGCCTTGATGCCGTTCACTGCTCTCGCCCTCCGCTCAGGTGCGCGAACGGGCCCACCGTGGCCCCCGCGCCGATCACCGCCGACTCGCAGACCGAGTTGAGCACCGTGGCGCCGTCGGCGACCGTGGTGTCCCGCAGCAGGCACCCGGGACCGACCCGCGCCGTCCCCGCGACGGTGGTACTGCCCTCGAGCTGGGTGCCGGGGCCGATCCGCGCGCCCGGCTCCAGCCGCACGCCTACGTCGATCCAGGTGGTCGCGGGATCGACGATCGTCACCCCGGCGCGCATCCAGTCTCCGAGCAGCCGCTCGTTCAGCGCGCGCCGGGCCCAGGCCAGCTGGGCCTGGTCGTTCACGCCCAGGACCTCCGCGTGATCCCCGCACGCGACGGTTGCGACCGGGTAGCCGTCGCCGTGCAGGATCGACACGACGTCGGTGAGGTACTCCTCGCCCTTGGCGTTGTCGGTGGGCACCCGCTTGACCGTGTCGGCGAGCAGGTCGCCGTCGAAGGCGTACATGCCCGAGTTGATCTCGCCGATCTCCCGCTGCGGCCGGCTCGCGTCCGCCTCTTCGATGATCCCCGTGAACGCGCCGCCCTGGTCGCGGATGATCCGGCCGTACCCGGTCGGGTCGGCCAGCGTGGCGGTGAGGACGGTGACCGCCGCGCCGTGCGCCCGATGCGCCGACACGAGCTCGCTCAGCGTCTGCCCGCGCAGCAGCGGGGTGTCGGCGTAGGTCACCACCACGGTGCCGTGGATCAGGCCGACGGTCTCGATCACCGTGCGCACCGCGTGCCCCGTGCCGCCCTGGCGTTCCTGGACCACGACCTCCGCCTCGGGCGCGTACTCGGCGAGGTGCTCGGTGACCTGACTGCGTCCGTGCCCCGTGACCACGATGAGGCGCTCCGGGCCCAGCTCGCGCGCCGCGGCGACGACGTGGCCGAGCATGGTCCGCCCGCACACCTCGTTGAGCACCTTCGGGGTCTGGTTCTTCATTCGGGTGCCCTCACCCGCCGCAAGAATGATCACGGCGGCCGGACCGGTCTGGCTCACTCGGCTCGGCTCCTCGGTATCGCTGCAGGCCACCAGCCTGTGGCGCGCCGCCGGTGCGCGCCCCCCGGACAGTTCACGCTCCCGACTCTCGCAGGATACCGCCCGGCTGCCCGGCCCGACCCGTCATGCGCTCAGATGCGTGCTCCATCACTCCTGCCCCATCCACGACATCGATGGACCCCACACGTCCCACCCGCGACGTCGATGAGAACCGCCCACCGACCGCGCGGGCGCGCCGCCGCCACAGAGCAACACCCAATTTGTCAGAGACATGAACTAATATTCGAATATGACACAGAAGATTGAGTTTTCTCAGTTACGAGAGCAGGCGATCGCGCTCCGCCGCGCCGGCAACTCCCGCCGCGAGATCAAGGAACTGCTCGGCATCACCAGCAACTGGACCCTGAACGAGTCGCTCAAGGGCGAGCCTCCCCTGCCGCAGAACTTCCGCCCCAACGCCAAGGACGACGCGCGGGCGGAGGCCCGGGCACTACGCGAGCAGGGTCTGAGCTACAACCAGATCGCGGCTGAACTCGGCGTCTCCAAGAGCTCCGTCTCGCTCTGGGTCAGGGATTTGCCCAGGCCGGAGCCGCTGAGCTACGAGGCGTTCCGGGAGCGCCACGTCGCGGGCGTCCGGCGCTGGTGGGCCTCCGAGCGTCAAGTGCGCGAGGCACGACGCGTCGCAGCTCGGGCCGCCGCCGCGAATGAGATCGGCGACCTGAACGATCGAGAGATCATCATCGCCGGGGCGATCGCCTACTGGTGCGAAGGAGCCGAGAACAAGCCGGATCGGCGGTACGACCGGGTGGTATTCACGAACAGCGACCCAGGTCTGAGCGTGCTGTTCCTGCGGTTCCTCGATGCCGCCGGAATCGGGCACGACAGGCTGATTTACCAGGTCCAGATCCATGAGAGTGCCGATGCCCGCAATGCCCAGGAGTTCTGGCTGAGCGTCACCGGGGCGGATCCAGCGCAGTTCCGGCGGCCGACCCTCAAGCGGCATAACCCAAGGACCGTGCGCACGAACACCGGTGAGGACTACCACGGCTGTCTCCGCATCGAAGTACGGCGCAGCACCGGCTTGTACCGGAAGATCGAGGGGTGGGCTTCAGCCGCCATGAGATGCGGCGGTCACCCGAACGAAGTTACATCTGCCTGATCAGCGGCCGGATTTGACAGGGAGGCCGAGCCTCAGGAACTGGCCGAGATCTGAGGCCTCGGCCTAACACTCGGTATCGTTGACTCGTGACTTAGTCATAGGTTCGATTTGTTCCATTAGTCCGGCGTAGGGTAATTGGCAGCCCCCAGGGTTTTGGTCCCTGTTGTTCTGGTTCGAGTCCAGACGCCGGAACATCCGATTTATACGATTCTCACAGACGCATGGGACTCGCGCAAAGGGATGCGCGATGACGTAGCTGCGGGTGCATAGACCGCGATGTTCTGGGTACCAGCAGGGCTCACTCTTTGCGGTCGGGTGGCTGCGGACGTGAGTTACGCCACATGCGCAAGAAAAGGTTGCCCAGGTACTTGCCTAACCTACGGTACCGTAAGTTACGGTTACGTAAGCGTATGTGCATCGCCC
>DASYXX010000271.1:0-2061 GCA_035934395.1 Streptosporangiaceae bacterium | reverse complement strand
GCCGGGTCCGCGAGGCCGCTCGCCGGGAAGATCGTCGGCATCGACCCGGGCCACAACGGCGGGAACTTCGCCGACGCGTCCTACATCGGCCATCAGGTCTGGAACGGCCGGGAGTGGGAGGCCTGCGACACGACGGGCACCGAGACCGACGGCGGCTACACCGAGGCGCAGTTCAACTTCGATGTCGCCCGCTACCTGCGAGCCGACCTGCGCCGGGACGGGGCGACCGTGGTGATGACGCGAAGCAGCAACGACGGCGTCGGGCCGTGCATCGACCGCCGGAGCGAGATCATCAACGCCGCGCGCGCCAACGTCGCGGTCGACATCCACGCGGACGGCGGGCCCGCGTCGGGACGGGGGTTCACGATCCTGGAGCCGGTCGCCGACGGGCCGAACGACGCGGTCATCGCGGCGTCGGCGCGGCTGGGCAGCGACGTACGGCAGGCGTTTCTCGCCGACCTGCCCGCTATGCCGGAGAGCACCTACAACGGCGACCAGGGCATCATGGTCCGCGACGACCTCGCGGGCCTCAACCTCACCACGGCGCCGAAGGTGCTGGTCGAGTGCGGGAACATGCGCAACGCCACCGACGCCCAGATGCTGGTGTCGGCCAGCTTCCAGCAGCAGGTGGCCAGGGCGCTCGCGGCGGCGATCATCGCCTTCCTACGACCCGGATAGGCGCTCTCACCCGGCCGCGGCGGCAGCGCGCTCTCCCCCGCGGCCCAGAGAGCGGCGCAGGATGTCGGCGGTGGTGTTGACGGTGTCGACGATGCTGTCCGTGGTCATAAGCAGAACGCGATCGTCGTCGAGCGGCTCGGTGATGGCAGTCTGCAGTTCTCGTAGCGGCGGCAGCCGCCCGGGAGGCTTGAGAGCGCGCAGGGACCTGGCCAGAAGCCCTGACGCGGTCTCCAGCCCGGCGGCAAGACGTTCGAGCTCCGGCCGGGCCGGGCCAGTCCCCGTACCTGCCCTGCCGTTCTGCCCAACCGCCTCTGGGGCACTGGCGCCCGCGCCACCCTGGGGCGGCAAGGCGTGTCCTCACCCGGGCCGGACCGGACGGTAGTCGGGTTCCCACATCAGGTGACGGACCGCAGCGCGCACGTCCCCCTCCAGCCGGGCGCGCGCCACGCCATCCGTCGCGGCCGCCGCCGCAACGGCGGCGGCCACGGCAACCGAGGTCTCGCGGAGCGCCTCAATCCTGGGCAGCAGCGGGGCGCCGGGCGCCCGGATGTCGACCAGGCCTGACACCGCGTGCGCCGCAGCAGCCAGCATGCCGTCGGTCACGTGCGTGGCCCGGGCGGCGATGACGCCTAGTCCGAGCCCGGGGAAGACCAGCGCGTTATTGGCCTGTCCGATCATGTACCGCACCCCGTGGTAGTCGACCGGGGGAAACGGGCTGCCGGTAGCCACCAGCGCCCGGCCTTCCGTCCACCTGATCAGGTCCGCCGGCGCGGCCTCGGACAGCGAGGTCGGGTTGGACATCGGCAGGATCACCGGCCGCGCGCAATGAGTGGCCATCTCCCGGACGATGGGCTCACTGAACGCGCCCGCCCTCCCGGACGTGCCGATCATGATACTCGGGTGCACCCGGCGGACCACCTCGGCCAGCCCGATGCCGCCGAGCGACTCATCCCGTTGCCACCCTGCGACCTCCGCCGCGGGCCGCGCGTACCGGCGCTGTGGCTCGGCCAGCCCTGGCGCGGCGTCGGTGAGCAGGCCGGCCCGGTCGACCGCCCAGAACCGTGCCCTCGCCGCGGCCTCTGGCAGCCCGTCGGCCCGCATCGCGGCGGACAGCTGGTCCGCGATGCCCGTCCCGGCGGTGCCCGCCCCGAAGATCACGATCCGGTGCTCCGGCACCCCGATCCCGGTCGCCCGCGCCGCGGCCAGCACCGCGGCGAGGTTGACCGCGCCCGTGCCCTGGATGTCGTCGTTGAACGAGAGCCGCTGGTCGCGGTAGCGGTCCAGCAGCCGCCGGGCGTTGCTCACCCCGACGTCCTCCCAGTGCAGCAGGGCGTCAGGAAACAGCTTGCCGACGGCCGCGACGAACGCGTCGAGGAACCGGTC
>DASYXX010000247.1:0-12289 GCA_035934395.1 Streptosporangiaceae bacterium | reverse complement strand
CCACGCCATGACCGTGAGCGCGTTCACCTCGGTGTCACTCGAGCCCGTGCTCGTGCTGTTCTGCGCGGAGAAGATCGCCCGGTTCCACGACGCGGTCCTCGAGGCCGGGTTCTGGGCGGTCTCGGTTCTGGACGAGCAATCCGAGAAAGCCGCGCGCTGGCTCGCCACCCGCGGCCGCCCGCTGCACGGCCAGCTGGACACGATTCCGCACCATCCAGGGCCGATGACCGGAGCGCCGATCCTGGACAGCGCCCTTGCCGCGATGGAATGCCGGACCCGGGCCGTGCACGACGGCGGCGACCACACCATCGTGGTCGGCGAGGTGCTCGGCGTCACGGAGCCAGCGGAGGCTGGCGGGGAAGGCGGGCCGCTGCTCTACCACGCCGGCCGCTACCGCCGCCTCGCCGCCGACTAGCCGATTAGCCGCCGCGCTGGCCGCCGCTGCTGGGCGGTTAGGGGCGGGGGAGCCAGTTCGGGTCGCGTTTCTCGGCGAACGCGGCCATGCCCTCCTGGGCCTCCGCGGAGGCGAAGCGGTCGGCAGACAGCTCGGCCATCCGCGCCAGCCCCTCGGCCACCGGCAGCGTGCCGGCCTCGTGCAGCACGGTCTTGGTCGCTTCCAGGGCTCCTGGCGCCCCCCTCAGCAGCAGGCCGGTGTACCTGCTCGTCTCCCTGCCGAGCTCGGCCTCGGGGACGGCCCGGGTGAGCAGCCCGATCTCCGCCGCGCGCTGCGCGTCGAACGTCTCTCCGGTCAGGAAGTACTCGGCGGCGGCGCGGGGCTCCATCCGGCGCAGACAGGTCACCGCGATGATGGCGGGCGTTGCTCCGATCCGCACCTCGCTGAACGCGAACGTCGCCTGCTGTGCGGCGAGCGCGATGTCGCAGGCGGCGATCAGTCCGATGCCCCCGGCCCGGGCACTGCCGTTCACCTGGCAGACGACAGGCTTGGGGCTGTCCCAGATCAGCCGCAGGATCCCAGGGAACAGCTCGGGTGCCGCGGCCCGGCCGGTTCTGGCCTCCTTCAGGTCGGCCCCCGAGCAGAACACGGGGCCCGCCCCCGTGAGCACGATCACCCGGACGCCGGTGTCGCTGAGCACGCTCGCCAGCGCGGCGTGCAGACCGGTGAGCAGGCCGCTGGACAGCGCATTCCGGTTGGTCGGCGAGTCCAGAGTGATCGTCGCGACCGCTCCCGCCCGATCGGTCCGTACAAGATCGTTCATGCGGGTTCTCCGTCCACGATCGCCAGAACGTCTCCCGCCTGCACCTGGTCGCCGATGGCGACGCGCACCTCGGCCACCAGCCCGTCCGCTGGCGCCACGATCTGGTGCTCCATCTTCATCGCCTCCAGGACGACGATCGGCTGGCCCGCCCGGACCGGGTCGCCGCGGCCGGCCCCGATCCGTACCACGTTCCCGGGCATCGGAGCGACCAGCGACCCGGGTTCGGACACGGCGGTCGGCGCGGGCAGCCGGGGGACCGGGCTGAGAACGACGTGGCCGAATGGCGAGTCCACCCAGACCACGTCGTCGGCCTGGGCCACATCGAAGCGGTAACGCACCCCGGACACCTCGAGCACTGCGTGATCGGGGGCCGCCCGGACGACGTCCGGCCCGTCCGGGTCGGCCGCGTGGACAGGCGCGGCGTCCCGGGCCGCTATGGCCGAGCTGGCCGGCATGGGGTCGGCGGGCGCCGCGGTGATCCGGTCGCGGTGCCACCGATAGGCGACCTCGATCCGCCCTCGCGGACCGTCGAAGCCCGCACGCTGTGGCTGCGAGACTACGTTGCGCCAGCCGCTCGGCAGCCCGGCGGCGGCGCGGGCCGCGGAACGGTTCGCTGCGGCGCGGGCGAGCGCCGCGGCCACCGCTGACAGCCGGCAAGCCCGCTCGTCCGGTACCAGCCCGGCCAGGTCGTAGCCATCCAGCAGCGACGTGTCGGCCTGGTCGGCCAGGAACGCGGGATCGCGCAGCACGCTCACCAGCAGGCCGCGGTTCGTGGCCGGGCCGTGAATCCTGGCCCGTTCCAGGGCGGCGGCCAGCAGGCGGGCGGCTGTCTCCCGGGCCGGCGCCCACGCGATCAGCTTGGCCAGCATCGGGTCGTAGTGCGCGCTGACCTCGCTGCCCGCCTCGACACCGGAATCAAGGCGCAGCGCCGGCCCGGCGCGGCTGGCCGGCGGTGTGAACCGCGTGTCCACGTCCGGGACGTCCAGCATGCGCACGGTGCCGATGGCCGGGCGGTACCCATCGGCCGGGTCCTCCGCGTACAGCCTGGCCTCGATCGCGTGCCCGCTCGGCGGCGGGCGAGGCGGCAGCGCGATGCCCTGCGCCACGTCGAGCTGCAGGGCGACCAGGTCCAGGCCGTGCACGCACTCGGTGACCGGGTGCTCGACCTGCAGCCTGGTGTTGAACTCCAGGAAGTAGAACTGCCCGTCGTCGGCGATCAGGAACTCAGCGGTGCCCGCGCCCCGATAGCCGACCGCGCCGGTGACCGCCGCCGCGGCCGCGAGCAGCTGCTCGCGCAGCCGCGGTCCGACCGCCGGTGACGGGGTCTCCTCGATCACCTTCTGATACCTGCGCTGGACCGAGCAGTCCCGCTCGGTCAGCGCCCAGACTGACCCGTGGGCGTCGGCGACGACCTGGACCTCGACGTGGCGGGCGCCGGACAGCAGGGGCTCGCAGAACACGGTCCCGTCGCCGAACGCGGACTGGGCCTCGCGGCGGGCCGACTCGAGGGCCGGCTGCAGTTCCTCCGCTCCGCGGACCACGCGCATGCCGCGGCCGCCCCCGCCAGCCGACGCCTTGACCAGCACCGGATACCCGGGAATGGCCGCGGGACTGAGTTCAGGCAGCACCGGGACGCCCGCCCCGGCGGCCAGCTTCTTGGAGGTGATCTTGGAGCCCATGGCCTCGATCGCGTCGGCGGGCGGGCCGACCCAGGTCAGGCCGGCCGCCTGGACCGCGCGAGCGAAGCCGGCGTCCTCGGACAGGAACCCGTACCCGGGGTGCACCGCATCGGCTCCGGCCGCGAGGGCGGCCGCGACGACCATCGGTGCGTTCAGGTAGGTGTCGGCCGCGCTGGACCCGGGCAGCCGCACGGCGGCGTCCGCCTCGGTCACGTGCGGAGCGCCCGCGTCAGGGTCGGAGAACACCGCGACGCAGCCGATCCCCATGCGCCGGCAGGTGCGGAAGATACGCCGGGCGATCTCGCCGCGGTTGGCGGCCAGCACTCTGGTGATCACGGTGCTCATCTGCGCGCCTCCGGCACGGTGCTCATCTGCGCGCCTCCGGCACGGTGTTCATCTGCGCGCCTCCGGCGCGACGGTTCCCGTCACGGGCGGAACACGCCGAAGCCGGGCGTCCCTGCCGCGGCAGGCGTCGCCGGGCCGGCGGCGCCCCAGCCCGCGGCGCCCCAGCGTCCGGGATCCCACCCGGGGGCGGAGTTCTCGATGACGGACAGGCACATGCCAAGCACCGTGCGAGTATCCCGCGGGTCGATCACCCCGTCGTCGTAGATCCGGCCGGAGAGGAAGAACGGCTGTGACTCGTACTCGATCTGCTCCTCGACCGCCGTCCGCATCGCCGCGTCGGCGGCCTCGTCGTAAGCCTCGCCGCGCGCCGCGGCGGCCTGGCGGCCGACGATTGACAGCACCCCGGCCAGCTGCGCGGGTCCCATCACCGCGGACTTCGCGCTCGGCCAGCTGAACAAGAACCTCGGGTCGTAGGCCCGGCCGCACATCCCGTAGTTCCCCGCGCCGTAGGACGCGCCCAGCACCACCGTGAGATGGGGCACCCGGCTGTTGGACACCGCATTGATCATCATCGCCCCGTGCTTGATGATCCCGGCCTGCTCGTAGTGGCTGCCGACCATGTAGCCGGTGGTGTTCTGCAGGAACAGCAGCGGCACGCCGGTCTGGTTGGCCAGCTGGATGAACTGAGCGGCCTTCTGGGACTCCTCGCTGAACAGCACGCCGCGCGCGTTGGCCAGGATGCCAGCCGGATGCCCGTGCAGCGCGGCCCAGCCGGTCACCAGGCTCGCCCCGTACAGCGGCTTGAACTCGTCGAAGTCCGAGCCATCGACAATGCGCGCGATGACCTCGCGCGGGTCGAACGGCACCTTGAGATCCTCGGGCACGATCCCGAGCAGCTCATCCTCGCTGTGCAGCGGCCCGGCGACCGCGCTGGCCGGGCCCCGGAGCGGCTTGCCCCGGCCCAGCCTGGCCACGATCGACCGGCCGATCCGCAGCGCGTCGTGCTCGTCGGCCGCGAGGAAGTCGGCCAGCCCGGACTGGCGCGCGTGCATCCCTGCCCCGCCGAGCGACTCGTCGTCGGACTCCTCGCCGGTGGCCATCTTCACCAGCGGCGGCCCGCCGAGGAACACCTTGGCGCGGTCGGCGACCATCACCACGTAGTCGCTCATCCCCGGCAGGTAGGCGCCGCCGGCCGTGGAGCTACCGAACACCAGGGCGATCGTGGGGATCCCGGCCGCCGACATGCGGGTCAGGTCACGGAAGATCTGGCCGCCGGGGATGAAGATCTCCTTCTGCGTGGGCAGGTCCGCCCCGCCCGACTCGACCAGGTTGATCAGCGGCAGCCGGTTGCGCAGCGCGATGTCGGAGGCTCGCAGCGACTTGCGCAGCGTCCACGGGTTGGTTGACCCGCCCCGGACCGTCGGGTCGCTCGCGATCAGCACGCACTCGGTGTCGCAGACCACGCCGATCCCGCTGACGACGCTGCCGCCGACCGGGAAGCCGGTGCCGTAGCCGGCCAGCGGCGAGAGCTCGAGGAACGGGGAATCCGGGTCGATGAGCAGCTCGATCCGCTCGCGCGCCAGGAGCTTTCCGCGGTCGCGATGCCGCTGGACATATCTCGGCCCGCCGCCGGCCAGGGCCTTGGCGTGCTCCGCGTCGAGATCGGCCAGCCGGGCGAGCATGGCCTCGCGCCGCGCGGCATACTCCGCTCCGCGGGTGTCGAGTGCGCTGGGCAGGACGCTCACACGCCGAACGATATTCGCCCCGCGGCCCGGGCCACCAGGCGCCTGCTGCCTGAACCGATGGCTCGATGTGGCTAGACGCAGACCACCTCGATTCGCTCGGCCCTGCGCCGGCCCGGTTCCTCCGTCAGGCGGCGCATGTCATCGATGTCGCTGGTGAGCAGGACGGCTGGCCGCGGCTGGGCCAGCGCGACCGCAGCGAGGAGCGCGTCGAAGGCGCACCTGTGACCCGACAGCCCGGTTCGGCCGAGCAGCTCGCCGGCCTCGCGGCCCTGCTGCTGGCCGATCGGGATCACCGTCATCCGGCCCAGGACGCGGTGCACGCCAGCGTCCCTGGGTCCGCCACGTAGGACCTCGGTAAGGGTCGACGCGGCGGTCACGACATTGCTATTTCGATTGCGTGCGGCCTTGACGCGGGCATAGGCGGCAGGGTGGGCGGCTGCCAGCTTGGCCAGACCCTCGGCATCGAGAACCAACGTGCCCCCTACTCGTCCTCGTAGTCTGGCCACTCACGCATCGCCTCCTCGACAAGCTCTTCGGGAACTGGACCGTACTTCGCCTCGAACTCGGCTATGAGATCGTCGAGGAGATCAAGCCTGACCTGCTCCTGTACGGCGTCCGTGACGTACCGGCTGAATCCGCCTGCACCAGTGCGGGCGCGGACGGCCTCGGTCAGCTCTTCGGGCATGGACACGCTCACCTTCCTGACCTTGCCGCCATGGAGTGGCGCATTCGCGCCGATGAAGAGGTCGACGGGAAGCGCCGACATGACGGTCTTCACTACCTGGTCACGCGGCACCGAGGCAAGAGCCCGCCGAAGGACCTGTTCGAGAGCGCTGAGTACCGCAGCGGGGTCCTGCCCCGGTGCCTCGTTGTCTGGGCGGTCGGGTCGCTCTGCCGCGCTCACGCATCTATGCTACCGCTGGTAGCAAGGCGTGCAGCGGATTTACTCGCCTGGCTGACGCGGGTTAGCGCAGCAGGTACTCCCAGCCGGGCTGCCAGGCGAAATCGGCTGCGACCAGGTCTTCAAGGGGCACTCCGCCGATCAGGTGTTCCAGGCCCCAGCGGGTCGCCACGTGGCCGATGAGAAGCACTCGCCGGCCCTCCCAGCGCAGCGGAAGGTCAGAAAGAAACCGGCCCACCCGGGCCACGGCCTGGCGCCAGCTCTCCCCGCCCGGATACGGGTCATCGAGATGGTCACCACGATTCGCGAGCAGCACTGCGGCGGGGGTTGCGTTATGGATTCCGTAATCGCATTCGCGCAACCGCCAGTCGAACAGCACCGGTATCGACGACCCGGCGAACGCGATCGATGCCGTCTCGGCGGCGCGGGCCAGATCGGAGCTGAACACGGCGGCCAGGCGGTCGCCGCCACGCCGGCGCCCGAGCTCGGCCGCCAGTTCCCTCCCGCGCGGCGACAGGCGGCCCGGCCGCCAGCCCGTGGCGATGCCGCGCTCGTTGTCCTCGGTCAGCGAATGCGTCTCGTAGACAATCTCGATCGCCACCAGTCCACCGTAAGGCCTGGTTAAATTCATCGCCTTCCCCGTCGAAGCAGAGCAATCCGGGCCCGCGCGGGATCTGGATCACTATGCTCCTGCTCGTGGAGTCCAGGCCGGTGTTCGTCGATCCAACAGGCCGCCGGCGGCGGGTGCTGCGGCGGACGGGCATGGGCGCGGTGGCGGTGCTGGTGGCGTGCCTGGGCGCGGTGGTGGTGGCGCTCGCAGGCGGGCCCCAGGCTCCGCTCACGCACTGGGCTGCCCCGGGGCCGGCGGCGCCGGGGCCGCCGGGTCATGGCCGATCCGGGGCACATCACCAGAGTGGCGGTGTCGGCCCGGCACAGCCCGATCCGCAGGCCGGCGTGCTGCCATCCGCTGCCCCCTCAGCTCGGCCCAGTCCGTCGCCCAGGCCGTCGCCCAGCCCCTCGGCCTCGTCGCCGGTGCCCACGAATCCGGCGGGCCACACGCCGCCGGGGCTGAGCAAGTCCCCTGGCCCGCGCAAGAGCCCTCACCCCCGCTGACCGGCCGGGCGCCGAGCTGGCGGCGAGGCTCAGCCGGCCGCGCGCCGCGTCAGCGGGCGACCTCCTCGATGAGGTCGAGCGCCCAGTCCAGGTCCTGCTGCTCGATGACCAGCGGCGGGGCAAGCCTGATCGTCGTGCCGTGGGTGTCCTTGGCCAGGACCCCGCGCTCGGCGAGCCGCTCGCAGGCCTCCCGGCCAGACAGTGACGCGAACTCGACACCGGCCCACAGCCCCCGCCCGCGCACGGCGCGCACGGCGGACTCGGGCAGCGCCGACAGCCGGTCGTGCATGTGCGCGCCGAGCTTGGCCGAGCGCTCCTGTACCTCGCCTGTGGCCAGCATCGCGATCACCTCGCGCGCGACGGCGCAGGCCAGGGGGTTGCCACCGAACGTGGAGCCGTGCTGGCCCGGCCGGAACACCCCGAGGATCTCGCTGGAGGACACCACGGCGGACACCGGGACGATTCCGCCGCCGAGCGCCTTCCCCAGCAGGTACATGTCGGGAACGACGTCGTCGTGCTCGCAGGCGAACGTGGTCCCGGTCCGGCCCAGGCCGGACTGGATCTCGTCGGCGATCATGAGCGCGCCCCGCGCGGAGCAGATCTGGCGCACACCGGCCAGGAACCCGGGCGGCGGCACGATGACCCCGGCCTCGCCCTGGATCGGCTCGACCAGCACGCCCACCACGCGGTCGTCGACGGCGGCGGCCAGCGCGTCCAGGTCTCCGTAGGGCACGACCCTGAACCCCGGTGTGTACGGCCCGAACGAGGCCCGGGAGTCCTCGTCGGTGGAGAAGCTGATGATCGTCGTGGTGCGCCCGTGGAAGTTCCCCTCGAAGGCCACGATCACGGCCTCGCCCGCGGGCACGCCCTTGACCTCGTACCCCCACTTGCGGGCGGTCTTGATCGCCGTCTCCACCGCCTCGGCGCCGGTATTCATCGGCAGCACCATCTCCATGCCGGCCAGCGCGGCCAGCTCGGCGCAGAACGGGCCGAACTGGTCATGCTCGAATGCCCGGCTGACCAGGGTTACCCGCTGCAGCTGCCGCTGCGCCGCCGCGACCAGCCGGGGATGGCGGTGCCCGAAGTTGATCGCCGAGTACGCGGCCAGCAGGTCCAGGTAGCGGCGGCCGTCCACGTCGGTCACCCAGGCGCCCTCGGCCTCTGCGATCACGACCGGCAACGGGTGATAGTTGTGCGCGCTGTGGGCCGCGGCCTGCGCCCGCAGCTGCTGGGCGGTTGGCGTGTGGTCGCCGCCTGCCATGGTCAGCCTCCCTGCGCGGTCAATTTACGGCAATTCGTGCAGCTCGAGCGTGCAGCACTTGGGTCCGCCCCCCGCGCCCAGGAACTCCGACATGTCCACCCCCACGGGCTCGAAACCCCGGTCCGCGATCTGGGTGGCCAGGCCGGTCGCCTGCTCGGGCAGGACGACATGCCGGCCGTCGCTGATCGCGTTCAGGCCCAGCACCTCGGCGTCCTCGTCCTTCGCCTCGATCAGCTCCCGGAAGTGGCCCGCGAGCGCAGCCCGGCCGTCGTCGTCGAACGCCGCCGGGTAGTAGGCGGCGGTGTCGGCGTCCAGGACGCACAGCGCGGTGTCCAGGTGGTAGAAGCGCGGGTCCACCAGCCTGACGCTGACCACGGGCAGGCCGAAGACCTGCTCCAGCTCGCCCCTGACCGCCTGGTCGGTGCGGAAGCCGTGGCCGGCGATGATCGCCCGGCCGGCGAAGACGAGGTCCCCCTCGCCCTCGTTCACGCAGCGCGGCGACACGGAGGTGCCGTAACCGGCGCGGTCGAACCAGGCCAGGTACGCCGCGGCCTCGGCCGCTCGCTGGGCGTGCCGGAAGCGCGCGCCGAGCACCGTGCCCCCGATGACCGTGGCGCCGTTGGCCGCGAAGACCATGTCCGGCAGGCCGGGCTGGGGATCGATCGTGTGCACCGCGTGGCCGAGCCGGATGAAGGTCTCCCGCAACTGCCACCACTGGCGCCAGGCCAGAGCAATATTGACGGGGACCTCGGGGTTCATCCACGGATTGATCGCGTACTCGACCGCGAAGTACATGGGCGGGCACATCAGGTAGGTCCTGGGGCGCGCGGCGCGACGACAGGCCCTGCTATCCCGGGTAAGGCGATCCGAGTAGGTCATCCCGCTCCCCATCGGCTGATGATCTAGGTTCATCTCCAGCGTAGGAGCGAGCGAGGGGCCCGAGCAGGCGCACGTTATGTGTAGAGATAGCGATTCGTTGCGTCCTTAGCGCTCGGACAGGCGAATTATTGCGTCACGGCGGGGGCTGGGAGCGGGGCGCGGGTTCAGCCGGCGGGGCGCACCGTCCAGGCCTGGCCGTCGGGTGTGTCGGTCACCGCCACGCCGATCGCGGCCAGCTCGTCGCGCAGCCGGTCGGCCGTGGCCCAGTCCCTGGCCGCCCGCGCGGCCTGCCGGGCGGCCAGCCGGGGCTGAGCGCCCTGGGGCAGCCGCGGCTGGGCGGGCGTGCGGCCGACGTCGCGGGCCATGTCGAGCCCGAGCAGCTGGTCGGCGTGGGCGAACGACTCGAACTTCGCCCCGGGGGGTACGCCCTGGTCCTTCTCGAGCAGGCGCAGCGCCCGCAGCGCCGCAGGGGTGTCGAGGTCGTCGTCGAACGCCGCGGCGATCTGCGCGGCCGTCGGGCTGTGCACCGGCTTGCTGGGCGAGCATGCCCACTCCGCCACCAGCCCGCGCCACCGGCGCAGCGTCCGGTCCGCGGCGCTCAGGATGTCCCAGGTGAGGTTCATCTGCTGCCGGTAGCGGTGCTCGAGGAACGCCAGCCGCAGCGCCAGCGGGTCCAGCCCTCGGTCGGCCAGGTCGGCCACCAGCACCACGTTCTGCGTGGACTTGGCCATCTTGCGCCCCTCGAACAGCAGGTGCTCGCCATGTACCCAGTGCCGCACCACGTCGCGCCCGGTCACCGAGTTCGACTGGGCCCGCTCGTCCTCATGGTGCGGGAAGCGCAGGTCGATGCCGCCGGTGTGGACGTCGATGACGTCGCCGAGAAAGTGCAGGGACAGGGCTGAGCACTCGGTGTGCCAGCCGGGGAACCCGGTGCCCCACGGGGCGGCCCAGGTCAGCTCGCGACCGGCTGGCGCGCCCTTCCACAGCGCCCAGTCGGCATGGAATCGCTTTCCCGCCCCGTCGGCCGCCCCAGATGCGCCCGTCCCGCCCTTTCTGCCCCCGTCGGCCGCCCCGCCGTCCCGGTCGCGCGGCCGCAGGTCGGCGAGGCGGTTGCCGGACAGCTCGCCGTAGGAGGGGAACGATCGCGCGTCGAAGTACACCGAGCCGTCGGGCGCCGGGTAAGCGTGCCTGGCCTCGATCAGCCGGGCGATCATGTCGATCATCAGGGTGATCCACTCGGACGCGCGCGGCGAGTGCTCGGCCGGCCGGAGGTTCAGCGCGGAACAGTCGGCGCGGAACGCGTCCTCGTAGAACCTGGCCAGCTCCAGCGCGGTCCTTCCTTCGGCGCGGGCCTGGGCTAGGACCTTGTCCTCGCCGGACTCCTCGGTATCCCTGCCGTCCGCGAGATGGCCGACGTCGGTGATGTTCTGGCAGGTCAGAACCGGGAGGCGGTGCCGGTGCTCGGCGTTGCGCCGGATCAGGTCGGCGAGCAGGAACGTGCGCAGGTTTCCGACGTGCGCGTAGCGGTACACGGTGGGCCCGCAGCTGTACATCCGAAGCAGGCCGCGCCGGGCCGGCTCAATCGTCTCGACCTGGCGGGTCCGCGTGTCGTAGAGCCGGAACATCCGCCCAGCCTACGGTCAGGACAGCTGGACGAGGCGCGCGGCGGCGGCGGAGATCCGCTCGTCGGTCGCGGTGAGCGCCACCCGGACATGCCGCCCGCCCGCCGGGCCGTAGAACGAGCCCGGCGCGACCAGGATGCCGGCCTCGGCGAGCACCGTCACCGACTCCCAGCCGTCGCGCGCCGGATGGGCGGCCCACAGGTAGAGGCCGGCCTGCGAGTGCTCAACGGCCCAGCCCGCCGCCTCCAGGGCCGGGCGGAGCAGCTCCCGCCGGGCCGCGTACCTAGCCCGCTGGGCGTCGGCGTGCTCGTCGTCGCTGAGCGCGGCGGTCAGCGCCGCCTGAACCGGCCCTGGCACCATCATCCCCGCGTGCTTGCGGATCTCCAGCAGTTCCGCGATCAGGTCCGGGTCACCGGTGACGAAGCCGGCCCGGTAGCCGGCCATGGTGGACCGCTTGGACAGCGAGTGCACCGCGAGCAGGCCCGCGTGCGACCCGTCGCACGCGTCGGGGCGCAGCACCGAGACGGGCTGCTCCTCCCAGCCCAGCTCGATGTAGCACTCGTCCGACGCGACCACGGTGCCGCGCTCGCGCGCCCAGCGCACCACCTTGAGCAGGTGCTCGTGCGGCAGCACCCGCCCGGTCGGGTTGGAGGGCGAGTTCAGCCACCACAGCCGCACCGGCTCGGGACCGAGTGCGACCACTGCGTCGGCCGCCACCGGCCTGGCCCCGGCCAGCCGCGCGCCGACGTCGTAGGTCGGGTAGGCGAGCGTGGGATAGACGACCACGTCGCCCGGCCCGCAGCCGAGCAGGGTCGGCAGGCCCGCGATCAGCTCCTTGGTGCCGATCACCGGCAGCACCGAGCCGGGGTCGACGGTCACCTGGTGCCGGCGCGACAGCCACCCGGCGGCCGCCTCGCGCAGCGCGCTCGTGCCGGCGGTCGCCGGGTAGCCCGGCGCGTCGGAGGCCGCCGCGAGCGCCGCGCGCACCCGCGCGGGAACGGGGTCCACCGGGGCGCCGACGGACAGGTCGACGATGCCGCCGGGGTGCGCCAGAGCCCTGGCCTTGTAGGGCTCTAGCTCATCCCAGGGAAACCTGGCCAGCCGCGCGCCGAGCGCGGATGCGCCTGTCCGCTCGGAGGCCAGCGTCAGTGCTCCCCCTGCGGCGGCAGCGCTGCCACCAGCGGGTGGTCGTAGCCGATCTTGCCGGTCTTGGACGCGCCGCCCGGCGAGCCGAGATTCTGGAAGAATTCGACGTTGACCTTGTAGAAGTCCTTCCACTGGTCCGGCACGTCGTCCTCGTAATAGATCGCCTCAACCGGGCACACCGGCTCGCAGGCGCCACAGTCGACGCACTCGTCCGGGTGGATATAGAGCATGCGCTCGCCCTCGTAGATGCAGTCCACGGGGCACTCCTCGATGCACCCCTTGTCCAGCACGTCGACGCAGGGCTGGGCGATGATGTACGTCACTTCCTACACTCCTCTTCCGTCCCCACGGACCGCAGGGTATCAGCCGAGCTCTACGCTC
>DASYXX010000235.1:0-5357 GCA_035934395.1 Streptosporangiaceae bacterium | reverse complement strand
AACGAGGTGGTGATCCACCTGGCGGCCAGGGTCAACTGCTGGGTCATGCTCACCACGGCGACCGGACAGCAGATCTATCAGGGCATCGTGTACGCCGGCACCTCGATGCACTGGATCGAGCGCCAGGCGGTTAGCCTGATGGTCGGCAATCCCGGCGGCGTGTCGCTGACGGTGAACGGCAGGAACGCGGTCCCGGCCGGCCAGCGCAACCCTCTTACGCTCAGCCTCGGTCCGGGCCAGAAGACCTTCGGCTGATCGCCTGATGTTCGCGGAGCTCGCTCCGCGGCGGGGGGTTGAAGGGGGGTCGTCCCCCCTAGGGCAAATAGAGTTCGCGGAGCTCGCTCCGCGGCGGGGGGTTGAAGGGGGGTCGTCCCCCCAGGGCGAGCACAGCATGCCGCTAGTGCCATTTCATGGGCGGGTTTACCGTAGTCTGCCGGTGTGTCATCGAGCCGACCCAAGCCGTCCGCCAACCGCACCGTGAGCCTCGTCACGCTCGGCTGCGCGCGCAACGAGGTCGACTCGGAGGAGCTGGCGGCGCGGCTCGAGGCGGCGGGCTGGAGCCTGGCCGACGGCGCCGATGCGGACGTGGTCCTCGTCAACACCTGCGGCTTCATCCAGGCGGCGAAGCAGGAGTCCATCGACGAACTGCTCAGCGCCGGGTCCGGCGGCGCGAACGTGGTGGCGGCGGGCTGCCTGGCGGAGCGCTACGGCTCCGCCCTCGCCGAGGCGCTGCCCGAGGCGCAGGTCCTGGGCTTCGATGACTACGGCGACATAGCGGCGAGGCTCGACGAGGTGCTGGCCGGTAAGCGGTGGCCCGCGCACGAGCCGGGCGACCGCAGGAGGCTGCTGCCCGTCGCCCCGGCCGGCCGGCAAGGCGTGCTGAACGGCCTGATTCCCGGGCACGCCAGCGTAGTGCCGGATCTCCCGCCAGGACTGGCCCCGCCGTCGGGCCCGCTGGTGCTGCGGCGCAGGCTCGATGACGGCGTGGTGGCGCCGCTGAAGATCGCGTCGGGCTGCGACCGCAGGTGCAGCTTCTGCGCGATCCCGGCGTTCCGCGGGGCGTTCGTGTCCCGGCCGCCGCAGGACCTGGTCGCCGAGGCCGCCTGGCTGGCCGCCCGGGGGGCGCGCGAGCTCGTCCTGGTCAGCGAGAACTCCACGTCCTACGGGAAGGACCTGGGCGACCTGAGGCTGCTGGAGGCGGTGCTTCCCGAGCTCGCGGCGTTGCCGGGGATTGCGCGGGTGCGGGTGAGTTACCTGCAGCCGGCCGAGATGCGGCCGGGGCTCGTCGAGGTCATGACGTCGACCCCGGGCGTGGCTCCGTACTTCGACCTTTCCTTTCAGCACGCCAGCGGCCGCGTGCTGCGGGCGATGCGCCGGTTCGGCGACGGCGAGCGTTTCTGCGCGCTGCTCGACGGCATCAGGCGGGCGTGGCCGCAGGCCGGCGTTCGGTCCAACTTCATCGTGGGCTTCCCTGGGGAGACCGAGGCCGACGTGGAAGAGCTGTACCGGTTCCTCACCGACGCCCGGCTCGATGCCATCGGGATTTTCGGGTATTCCGACGAGGACGGCACCGAGGCGGCGTCGCTGCCCGGCCAGCTGCCGGCCGACGAGATCGCGGGGCGGGTCGAGGATCTGGCGGACCTGGCCGAGGAGCTCATGGCGCAGCGAGCGGCCGATCGCGCGGGCGAGATCCTGGATGTGCTCATCGAGGAGGAGCACGGCGACGGGCGGTACACCGGCCGCGCCGCGCACCAGGCCCCGGAGGTCGACGGGACCACGGAGGTGCGAGCCGTCGGCCGCCTCGCCGTGGGCGACCTGGTCCGGGCCACGGTGACCGGCAGCGAGGGCGCCGACCTGCTGGCCGAGGCCTCTCCCGGCGCAGCGAGCGGGGACCGTGAAGGGGGAACGGGGAGGCGGGCGGGGCGCGAAGCCCCGGAGCCTGGCGGGAGACACGATGCGCGGCGCGCTGAGCGGGCCTGATGCCGGTGCCGTCCCGCCGCCTGGCTTGATCAACATCGCGAACGCGCTGACCGTACTCCGCCTGGGCCTGGTGCCCTTGTTCGTTGTCCTGCTGGTGTCCGGCGGTGACGTCCTGCGGATCGCGTCCTGCGTGACGTTCGGGCTCGCCTCAGCGACCGACTTCCTCGACGGCGAGCTGGCCCGCCGGCGCAGCCTGATCACCGACTTCGGCAAGATCGCGGACCCGATCGCCGACAAGGCCCTCACGGGGTCCGCGCTGGTGGTGCTGTCGGCCCTGGGCGAGCTGCCGTGGTGGGTGACCGGGGTGATCCTGTTCCGCGAGCTGGCCGTCACCGGCCTGCGCTTCTGGGTGATCTCGCGCGGGGTCATCGCCGCCAGCCGCGGCGGCAAGATCAAGACCATGCTGCAGGTGATCGCGATCGCGCTGTACATACTGCCCGGGCCGTTCCGGATCGTCCGGGAGGTGGTGATGGGGGCCGCGCTCATCGTCACGGTGGTGACCGGGGCCGACTACGTGGCGCGCGCGGTGCGGCTGCGCCGGGCGGCCGGGTCCCCGGCCGGCCGGGGGACGCCGTGAACGACCCGGGCGCGGCGAGCCCGGGCACGGCGGGCGCCCTGTCCCGGGAGGCTATCCAACTGCTCGTCGCGCGGCGTGAGACGGTCGCGGTCGCCGAATCGCTCACCGGCGGCATGCTGGCCGCCGCGCTGACCGCCATCCCCGGCGCGTCGGCCGCGTTCCGCGGCGGAGTGGTGGCCTACGCGACGGACCTGAAGGCGACGCTGCTCGACGTCGCGGCCGCCCTGCTGGATCGTCATGGTGCCGTGCACCCCGCGGTGGCCGCGGCGATGGCGGAGGGAGCACGGCGGCGCCTGGGCGCGGGCGTCGGCGCGGCCACCACGGGCGTGGCCGGCCCCGACCCGGCCGACGGCCAGCCGGTGGGCACGGTGCACATCGCGGTCAGCACCGGCCGCGGCACGACGGTGCGGTCGCTCGCGCTCTCCGGCGACCGGAGCCAGATCCGCGCCGCGACCGTGGAGCGCTCGCTCGGCTTGCTGGTCAGCGTGCTCCGGGAAGAGAACATATGATTACAGCGTTACCTCACTGAACACGCGGCTATGCCCTCTCCCGCACGGTCAGTAAGGACAGGTACGGTGGAGGTGTCAGCGGAACGGCCTCGAGAAGGGAGTGCGACGATGGTCCTGCTTCGTCACTTGCTCGGTGACGCGCTGCGGCGGCTGCGTCTGCGGCAGGGTCGCACCCTCCGTGAAGTGTCCGCCGCTGCGCGCGTCTCACTTGGATACCTGTCCGAGGTCGAGCGCGGTCAGAAAGAGGCCTCGTCTGAGCTGCTGGCCTCGATATGCGGTGCGCTCGGCGCGCCGCTGTCGCAGGTACTCAGGGAGGTGTCCGACAGCTTTGCCCTGGCGGAGCTGCAGAGCGAGCCGGTCTACGCTGGCGCCTCTGAGCCGCAGGTGGCGGAGCCCGGCGTCGCGGCCGAGCAGATCCGGATCGGCGCCGCAGCCGCTCGGAAGATCGCGGTTCCGGCGGCGGGGCGGTTCGCGGTGTCCGCGACCCAGCCCGAGTTCGAGCAGGTCACTCGCGGCATCAGCGACATCAAGGACATGGTCCCGGTCTAATCCTGGCGGGCGGTCAGACCCAGGCTCGCGGATCGTCGGCGAGCTTGACCACGCTCTCGGGCAGGTGCCCGGACACGATGTGCTCGAGCGTGACGTCTTCCAGGATGGCCCGCTCGTTGGCGCGCAGCGCGATCCACACCGTCTGGAGCGGCTCGGCCGCGCCGACGTACCCGAGGTTTTCCGGCCGCTCGCCGCGCACGCCGACGAGCGGCCCGTCGATCGCCCGGATGATGTCGGCCAGGGAGATGTCGCTCGCCGGCCGGGCCAGCCAGAAGCCCCCGTCGGGGCCGCGCTGGCTGCGGACCAGCCCGCCGCGGCGCAGCTGGGTGAGGATCGCCTCGAGGAACTTCCCGGGAATGCCCTGAGTCCTGGCGAGCTGGTCGGCGGTGACATGGCGGCCCCCGCCGCTGGCGGCGGCGAGCTCGATGGCGGCGCGCAGAGCGTAGTCGGCGCGTGCGGACAGACGCATGTGAAGAATTATGCCGTCAAAAGGCCCCTGGCCGTGACCGCGTTCCGAGCTGCCCGGTGCGGCGGCGCTGACGGCCCCTCACGCGAGGCCAAGCACCTCGGCCGCCGCCTGGCCGCTGCTGTGCGCCGCGCCGTAGGTGGCCACGTAGGCACCGCCGGGCGGCCGCCAGACCGGCAGGCCCATCTCCAGCACCACCGCGTCTGGCCGCGCCGCGAGGATCGTCGTTACCACCCCGCGAGCGGCCCGGCGCCGGTGCGCGAGAAACTAACAGGAAAGTTTCTTATAAGATAGAGTTTGTTGCCAGATTGAGACATAATCCGTCCTGGCGGAAGATCCCAGTGCCGGCAGAGTCCGGCCCGGCCGCCGTACGGTACCCATAGCCCATGGAGGGGGCGGCATGGAGCGACGGCCAGGAACGCCAAGCCTGCTGCGTGAGCTTAACGACCGCGCGGCGCTCGAGCTGCTACTTGCCGGCGGCCCGATGACGCGGGCGCAGCTTGGCGAGCATACCGGCCTGTCCAAGGTGACCGCGTCGCAGCTGCTGGCGCGCCTCGAGGAGCGCGGCCTGGTCCGGGTGGCCGGGGAGCAGGCAGGCGGCCGCGGGCCCAACGCCGCCCTGTACGGCGTGGTGCCATCCGCCGCTTACGTGGCCGGGCTCCACGTCGAGCTCGGCGAGGTCAGCGCCGGGGTCGCGGACGTCACCGGCCGCGTGCTCACCGAGGTGTCGGTGGACCCGAACGGCGAAGGCCACCCAGTCGAGGTGGTGCGCGGCGCGGTCGCGAAGGCCTGCGGCTCGGCTGGCATCTCGCCGGATGCGCTGCGGGCGCTCGTGATCGGGAGCCCGGGCGTGCTCGATCCGCGGACCGGCGAGCCTCGTCTGGCCGTCAACCTGCCCGCCTGGCACGAGGGCGTCCTCGACGCGCTCCGCAGCGACCTGGGCCGGCCGGTCACGATCGAGAACGACGTCAACCTGGCCGCGATGGCCGAGCGGGCGGCCGGCGCCGCCGCCGGGGCCGACGACTTCGTGCTGGTCTGGATCGGGATCGGCATCGGCCTGGCCATCGTGCTGAACGGGCGGCTGCACCGCGGCGTCGGCGGCGCGGCCGGCGAGATCGGCTACCTGCCGGTGCCCGGCGTGCCGCTGCCCCAGGACGTCACCCACCCGGCGACCGGAGCGTTCCAGTCGCTGATCGGCGCGCAGGCGCTGCTGCCGCTCGCCGCGGGCTACGGTTTCGCGGAGGCGACCGCCGGGGCCGCGGTCCGCGCCGCGATC
>DASYXX010000229.1:0-1568 GCA_035934395.1 Streptosporangiaceae bacterium | reverse complement strand
GAAATGCCCCAGCGTCCCTGCGAATACCCGGCGGCCGGGCCGGCAAACACAAGATCATTTCCTGTCCCGGGGCCGATGGTGGTGGTCCGCCCCGCCGGGCGCGGCGCAGGAAACCTCGCGGCGAGGCGCGGCCAGGGTTCTTACGGCGCACTAATGTCGCAATAGCATGACAAAGGACATAAGAAATCAATACCTAGTCTTGACGCGGGAACAGCCAGTGGCGGGGCCGGCCGTTCTACCAGCGCGGCCCGGGGGTCACCAACCCGTTCAGCACGGCCGGCAACGGCACGACGCAGTGCGCGCTGGCCGCCCAGGGCACGCCGTGCCGGGAGGATCCCGACATCTCCGCGAACGCCGAGCCCGGCTATGACCTGGCCACCGGGATCGGCACGCCGAAGATGGCGGCGCTGATCACGGCCCGCCTCTGAGCCGGGCCCCGGCGACGCCGGGGAGCCGTTTCCGTTTTGGCCCCGGGATGCGGGGTCGCCGCGGCCGGAGATAGCTTGACGTCGAGATAAATCATGGCTAAAAATAGCTTGATGTCGAGATACCACGGCCGGGATCGCCGCCAGGGCCGGGGAAGCCGGGATTCGCCGGCTGCGGGAAGATGCGGTTACGGCAGCACGCATGCGCGGCGAGAGGCTGGGCAGCTCAACAGGGCAGGAGGCCACGCAATGACCGGCAACAGCTTCGGCAGTCGCGCCACGCTGGCGGTGGGCGACCGCAGCTACGAGATACACCGGCTGGACGCGCTCGCGGCGGGGGACCTTCCGTTCAGTCTCAAGGTCCTGCTCGAGAACCTGCTCCGGACCGAGGACGGCGTGAACGTCACGGCCGACCACGTCAGGGCGCTCGCGGGATGGGACCCGGCGGCCGAGCCGTCCACCGAGATCCAGTTCAGCCCCGCCCGGGTGATCCTGCAGGACCTGACCGGGGTGCCCGCGGTTGTCGACCTGGCCACCATGCGCGAGGCGATGCGGGACCTCGGCGGCGACCCGTCCCGGATCAACCCGCTGGTCCCGGCCGAGCTGGTGATCGACCACTCGGTGATCGCGGACGTGTTCGGCAGGCCGGACGCGTTCGACCGCAACGTGGAGCTCGAATTCCAGCGAAACCGGGAGCGGTTCGGCTTCCTGCGCTGGGGCCAGCAGGCGTTCAGCCAGTTCAAGGTCGTGCCGCCGGGCACAGGGATCGTGCACCAGGTCAACATCGAGCACCTGGCCCGGGTGATCATGACGCAGGACCGGGACGGGAGAGTGCCCGCCGCCTACCCGGACACGTGCCTCGGCACGGACTCGCACACCACCATGCAGAACGGCCTCGGCGTGCTGGGCTGGGGGGTCGGCGGGATCGAGGCCGAGGCGGCTATGCTCGGCCAGCCGGTGTCGATGCTGATCCCGCGGGTGGTCGGATTCCGGCTGACCGGCGAGCTGCCGTCCGGGGCGACCGCGACCGATCTGGTGCTCACGATCACCGAGCTGCTGCGCGCCCACGGGGTGGTCGGCAAGTTCGTCGAGTTCCACGGCGAGGGCGTGGCCGCCCTCCCGGTGGCCAACCGGGCCACGATC
>DASYXX010000215.1:0-10621 GCA_035934395.1 Streptosporangiaceae bacterium | reverse complement strand
GGCCGATCTGGTCGAGCAGTGGATCGGGCAGCTGTCAGCAGAGGACCGGTCCGTCGTCGAGTTGCTCGCCCTGTGCGAGCCGCTGGAGCTTGGGTATCTCGAGACAGCCGTCCCCTTAGAGGTGCTGGAGTCGCTGGAGCGAGCCGGACTGGTGACCATTACCGTCGCCGACGACGAGGTGCGGCTGGCCCATCCGCTGCACGCCAGGGTGGTTCGCGGCGCCATGCCGAGGTCGCGGGCGCGGGCGGCGCTGCTGGCCCAGGCCGACCGGCTGGAAGCCGCGAGCCCCGCACCCGGCCCGGCGTCGCTGCGGATCGCGACGTGGCGGCTCGACGCCGGGGGACGACCCGACCCGGCCGTCCTGGTCCGCGGCGCCCACCTGGCCCGGTACGCGCACGACTTCCGGGTCGCGCGGCGCCTGATGGAGGCGGTACCGGGCGAGCACCTCGACGCCGCCGGGGCGCTGCTGCTCGGCGAGGCGCTGTACGAGCTCGGTGTGTTCGACGCCGCCGAGCGGGTCCTCGCCCGCGGTCAGCAGCTCCCCAGCAGCGAGCAGATCGCGCTCCGCCTGGTGGTCACCCGGGTCAAGAACGCCCACTGGGGCCTGTGCCAGCCCGAGACGGCGCTCGCGATCAACTCCGAAGCTCGGGCCGTCGTCACCTCCCGCCCGCTGATGGAGGAGGTTGACGCCGACGAGGCCTCCGTGCTCATGTTCTCCGGCCACCCCCGGGAGGCGCTGGCGGTCCTCGAGCGCATCAAGGGCACCGACCGGCGGACCCGGACCGTGCGGGCCATCGTCGGGTCCGTCGCCCTGGCCACGACCGGCCGGACGGCGGAGGCGGTGAAGGTCGCCGAGGCCGGCTTCACCGACCACGCCGCGCTCGGCGACGAGCTGGCCATAGCCCACCCGGCCACGCACATCATCAACCAGGTGTTCGCCCTGACGGAGGCGGGCCGGCTCGCCGAGGCCGGGCAGCTCGCCCGGGCCGGCGCGGACATCGTCGCCTCCCAGCGGGTGCCCATCGCGCAGATCTGGTTCGCCGCCAACCTAGGGCGGGTGGCCACCCTCCAGGGCCGGCTCGCGACCGCCCGCCGCTACTACGCCGAGGCGGCCGGCCTGGCCGAGGCCCACCGTTTCGCTGGTCCGCGGTGTCTCGCCCTGTCGGGCCTGGCCCTGGCGCTCGCCATGCTGGGGGACGCGGACGGCGCCGCCCAGGCGCTGGGAGCCCGATCCGGCGGGCCGGCGTTCGGTTTCCTCGCGCCGGAACAGCAGCTGGCGGACGCGTGGACCGCCCATGCGTCGCGGCGGCCGGCGGAGGCGGCGCGGCGGTTCCAGGATGCCGCCGCGTGGGCCGCCTCCACCGGGCACCGGACCGCCGAGTCGTGGCTGCTGCACGACCTCATGCGCACCAGCGGGGAGGACACATCCGCCCGGCTGCGCGACCTGGCCAGCGAGTGCGACTCGGCGCTGGTGTCCGCCCGGGCCAGGCACGCCGTTGCCGCCCGGGACCGTGACGCCCGCGAGCTGGCCGCCGCCGCCGACGACTTCGAGACCCTGGAGGCCATGCTGCTCGCGGCCGAGGCCGCGGCGGGCGCGGCCGAGGCGTTCGGGCGGGTCGGCGACCGGCGGGCGGCGACGGCCGCACAGCGCCGCTCGAGCTCCCTCGCCGCCGCCTGCGAGGGTGCCGCCACCCCTGGCTTGTTCCACGCGGCATCTGTGGAGCCGCTCTCCGGGCGCGAGCGCGAGATCGTGATGCTCGCCGCCTCCGGCCTGGCCAGCAAGGACATCGCGGAACGCCTGTTCCTGTCGGTGCGGACGGTGAACAATCACCTCCAGCACGCCTATACCAAGCTCGGTGTCAGCAGCCGGGCTGAACTGGCCGAAGCCCTGGGGGGTACCACATGACGCCGGAGCAGATAAGCCTGGTGCAGTCGTCGTTCGAGGGGCTCGGACCGCAGCTGCCGGTCATGGCGGCCCGCTTCTACCAGGAGCTGTTCCGCCGGGACCCGGCCCTGCGCCCGCTGTTCGCCACCGACCTGACCGAGCAGCAGGCCAGGTTCGGCGTCAAGCTCGCCGAGCTCGTGCGGGCCATCCCGCGCCTCGACGAGCTGCTCAGCCACACCCGCGCCCTCGGAGCCCGGCACGCAGGCTATGGCGTGCGGGCCGCCGACTACCAGACGGTCGGCAACGCGCTGCTCGACGCGCTCGCCGCCGTCCTCGGCGACGGCTTCGACGGCCCGACCCGCCAGGCCTGGGCGCTCGCGTACAACCTGATGGCCGAGACCATGCTGGAAGGGGCGGCGTCGGCGCGGCCCATCGGGAGCTGACCGCCCCCAGTCGCGCGCACGCCCGTGCCCGGCCTGGCAGGCCGGGCACGGGCGCCGGATCGCCGGCTTGTCAGGAGCCGAGCGGATAGGCGATCCCCGCCAGCGAGGTGTACGCCTGGGCGGCGTTGCCGCTGACGTTGAAGGCGGACATGACGCCGCTTGGCTGGATCCTCAGCGCGCCGACCGCGCCGTTGAAGGTGTAGGTGGTGATCCACAGCTGGTGCCGGGGCCGGGCGGCCGGAGGCAGCACGGCGAACACGAGGCTGCTGCCGGCCTGCTGGTGCATCGAACCGGACAGGTGGACCACGCCGCCGGTCACCGTGTAGCCAGGGTCGCCCGAGTCCCAGGCGGACTGGCTGGACTGCCAGCCGTTCAGCAGGCTCAGCTTGTGCACCGCCGAGGCGGCGACCGGGAACGACACCCCGGCCAGCGAGGTGAGGCTCTGGGCATTTCCGAGATAAGCGAACATCTCGCCGTCGGGGTTGATCTGCAGTACCCCGGGGCTGCCCGGCAGGGTGTAGACGGTCAGGTACAGGACGCGGGCCGGCCGCGCGGCGGCGGGCAGCACGGCGAACTCCTCGTTGGTCCCGGTCGGCTGCTGCAGCGCTCCGGCAAGGTGCACCACGCCGCCGATCACCGTGTAGGCCGGGGCGCCGGTGCCGTAGCCCGGCTGGCCGGACTGCCAGCCGTTCAGCAGGCTCAGCTTGTGCCCGGCCGTCGTCGCGGCCGGAAACGACACCCCCGCCAGCGACGTGTAATCCCGGGTGCCGATCAGCAAGATGTGATCCTTGGGGTCGCTGCGGCGCAGGAACACGTTGACGACCTTCATCAGGCCAGCTGGCGAGATCGTCAGGCTGCCGGTCGCGCCGTTCGCCGTGAATACGGTCAGGAACAGCGTGTGCGCTGGCCGCGCGGCGGCCGGCAGCACGGCGAACTCAGGATTGGTGCCGCTGGGCTGGTGCAGCGACCCGGACAGGTACACCACGCCGCCCCTGACCGCCCAGGACGGGTTGCCAGAGTTCCACTGGGCCTGCTCGGACCGCCAGCCGTTGAGCAGGCCCAGCGCATGCCAGGTCACCCCGGTGACCGCGGCGGGCTGGGCCGGTGCGACATGCGCAGCCCTCTGGCCGGCGTGCAGAGTTGCGGCGGACGCGGGCGTGCCGCCGAACGTCGCGGTGAGCGCCACGAGCACGGTCGCAATGGCCGCCGGCCCGGCCGCGACGGAGCGCAGCGGCCGGAAGGCCACGCTCCTTACCGGCCCAGCCTGCCGATGCGGGCGGGCGCGGCGGCCGCGAAAGGGTCGGCGCGCCGTCACCTCCGCTCGTGTTCCGTCGTTCGCGCATTTCCTGGTCATGGTCTCCCTTTCGCTATTTACGGCAGCAAGCTGCCCGACGCTTCTCACCCATTGGTAGGTCAGGCGCCGCGGGCCGCGCCTGAGCAGCGGCTACTCATTTCCGCGACCAGCCCTACTCATCTGCCCGGCGATGGGCCGCCGCTCTGAATGGCGAATCCGCAGCTACCTGGCAATGCAGAAGGGCAGCAGCTGCGCCAGCCGCGGCGGGGCCGCCCGCCGCCGGGCCGACAGCCGCCCGCTATGCGGCCTTTCGCCGTGTCCCGCGCGGGCTGGCTATGTGGTCGATGGGCCATGGACCCCAATAGAGCGTGGTCGATGGGTCATCGACCACATTCAGGGTCAAGCGGCGAGCAGCTTGGCGCGGAGCGACGCGAGGTCATCCGCGGCGAATCCGTGGTCGGACAGCCACCGCAACACGCCTCCGTGACGGCCGTCGACCTCCTCGAGGAACGCCGTCATGGTCTCGGCCCGCGGCATGTGGTCGTCGTCGGGGGCCTTGTCGAGGTCGGTCGCGTACGTCGTGGAGGCGCGCAGCCGGCCGAGGACCGCGGGCATGCGCTCGGCCGTCGCCGTGTAGTCGGCGACCACGGCCTCGCGCCGCACCCCGACGGCGCTGAGCGCCAGCGCGACGACCACGCCGGTCCGGTCCTTGCCGGCGGCGCAGTGCACCAGCGCCGCGCCTGGCGCCTCAGCGATGCTGCGCACCGCGGCCACCACGTGGTCCGGTCGGTCCTCGAGGTAGCCGAGGTAGTAGCCGGCCCGGATGTCGTCGGGATAACGCGAGCGGGCCCCGTCGCTCCGCATCGTGAGCGCGTCGGCGGCGGCATCGGTGGCCGTGCCGCGCTCGGGCAGGACCGAGAGGTACGCGTGACGGACCGACTCGACCCTCGTCAGCGGGCCGGGCCCCTCGGCCGCCACCTCCGTGGGGCTGCGCAGGTCGACCACCGTGGTCACGCCGATGTCCTGTACCAGCCGCCGCACGTCGGAAGGCGACAGATCCTGCAGGTTGTCGCCACGCAGCAGCCGGCCCGCCATCGTGCTCTGGCCGTCACCGGTGGGCAGCGCGCCCAGGTCGCGGACGTTGACCGCCCCGTCGAGATCGATCCATGCCACCCGTCCATCCTTGCGGCACGCGGCTCAGCGGGCCAACGGTACCCCCCGGCTTTTCCGGAGTTGTCCTCCTTCCCGTTGCGCCCCGTTCAGGCGGCCGTGGTTAGCGCCCCTGGCCAGAGCGCCCGGGGTCAGGGCGCCCGTGCCGAGATCGATGAGGTGGCCGCTGAGCATCGCCCCTCCGCTGCCCTTGACTGCTTGGGCGGGCCTGTCCGCGCGGGCGCGTGGCATGGCGCGGGCGCCCGGCGTGGCGTGGATGGCGGATGTGGCGTGTATGGCCGGTGGAGGCCCGGGAGCGTCCCGGGACCGTTGGCTGCGCAGGCTGGCCTCCAGAAAAGCGTGGATAGCCGGGGTGGAGAGCCGGGCGCGCGGCACGCAGGCCGGAGGTGGAGGTGGAGGTGGAGGTGGTGGTCATGGCGGCCTGGCCCTTGGTCAGCACGAATGTGCTCTGCGGCGTGGATCCGTGCCCTCCGCGCGGGGGCGCCAGACCCGGGGGCAGCGACGGTGACCCGGGCCCGGCCGTCAGCCTGGCCCCGGCCGCCAGGCCGACCGCCGCCAGGCCGGCGAAGAAGACCACGGCGCCCACGCCGACCAGCGCCGCGCGCACCATGGCGGGAGCTGGAAGCCACCTCCTGCCGTGACCCCGCCGGGGACGCCAGAGCCTTCCGCGGGGGGAGCGGGGCAGACGTTCCCCCGCGGCCGCGCCAGCGCCGCCACGCTTGCCGACGTTCACACCCATGAGACGCATGCCCGAATGGATGCGTTGCATGGCGGAGAAAGGTTTTCTCGCCACCTTTGGGCGCGGATGCCATCCCGGGGGTCGTCCAAGTGCCGAAACTGTCGCCGGGGCAGCAGTTTGCGCACCCGGTCCGGCTGAGCGCCGGGCTATTCCAACCAGTGGCCGCAAGGCGGCGTCTTGAGAGCATGAGGACAAGAACGGCAGCGCGCGCGGCATCCGCCGTGGCCGCGGTTAGCGCCGTCCTGGCTGGGTGCGGCACGGGGCCGCTGGCCGGCCCGCCGGCGTCGCCCGCGCGGCCTGGCCATCGGGCCGCGGTACTCGTCAAGCAGGCCAGGTCGGGCGCGGCGAAGACGGCAGCGCCCTGTCGGCGGTCGGCGCCGGTCATCGGTCCGCTGTCCGCCAGCTTCGTGACCGCCTCGGAAGGCTGGCTGCTTGGCATCACGGTCCTGCCCTGCCAAGGGCCGGTCATGGGCTCGCGGATCGCGCTGCGCAAGACGACCGACGGCGGACGGCACTGGTCGCCGCTTCCGGCGCCGGCAACGGGGTGGGGCGTGCCCGATGCCAGCAGCACTGCCGGAGTCAGCCGGATCGTGTTCGCCAACCCGCGCGATGGCTGGGCCTTCGGTCCAGGCCTCTGGGCCACCCGGGACGGCGGCGCCCGATGGCACCGGGTCGCCACCCACGGTGCCCAGGTGTACAGCATGGCGTCGGCCGATGGCCTGGTGATCGCCGCGTTCACCGTTGCTGGCCAGCCCGGAGGCAGATTCGTCATCTACACCTCACCAGCCGCCTACGACGACTGGCACCCCATAGCCGGAGCGGCCGGACGCGGCTCGCCGCAGGTGGTCATCGGCGCCGGTACCGGCTACGCCATACCCCAGGGTCCGCCCTCCGGCGGCACGCTCCTCGGCGGCCCGGCCGACGGGGCCGCCCGCTGGCAGCCGCGGCCGCTGCCGTGCGCCGCGTGGCCGGTCGCCGCCGCATCCGGGGCCGGGCTCGCCATAGCCTGCTCTCTCATCGGCGCCCACCCCACGCCGACGCGTGAATACCTCTCCACCGACGGCGGATGGACCTGGCGGCGGCTGACCGGCCTGCTGCTGTTCGACGGCGCGGCTACCCTCAGCACTCCGCCCGGCGGGCCGATCATCATCGGCGGCGCCTACAGCGGCGTGCTGATCTCCTGGGACGGCGGCCGCACCTGGCACGGCGCCCCCACGGTGGACCGCAGCATGATCGTCGGAGGAGGCACGGGCGTGACCGCCACCATGACCGACAGCCAGGACGGATACGCGATCGCGGTCATGTCGCAGATCTGGCTCACCCATGACGCCGGCCACACCTGGACACCGGTCACCATCCACTGAGCGGGGCGGCGACGATCAGCCGCCGGGCGGACCGGGCCGGGCCGCTACGCTGTGCAGGTGCTCAGCAGGATCGACTTGCGCGGGGAGAGCGCCGCCAGCCTCGGCGGGCGGCGGCTGGACGGCACGCTGCCCCGGGCGCGGCTCGACGTCGGCGCCGCGCTCGAGGCGGTGCGGCCGGTCTGCGAGGACGTGCGCCTCCGCGGCGCGGCGGCCGTCCGGGACCAGACGAGGCGATTCGACGGGGTCGACCTGGCCACCACCCTGGTTCCGCCGTCCGCGCTGCGGGACGCGCTCGACGAGCTCGGCGGCGGGGTCCGGGCGGCGCTGGAGGAGGCCGCGCGGCGGGCGCGGCTTGTCCACGAGGCGCAGCTGCCCCGCGACACGGTCACCACGGTCGCCGACGGCGCGACCGTCACCGAGCGTTATGTGCCGGTGGGCCGGGCCGGCGTCTACGTACCCGGCGGGCTGGTCGCCTACCCCTCGTCGGTGGTCATGAACGTGATCCCGGCGCAGGTGGCGGGCGTCGGCCAGATAGCGGTCGCCTCCCCGCCGCGTCCCGAGCGCGGCGGCCTGCCGCATCCCGCGGTGCTGGCCGCGTGCGCGCTGGTCGGGGTGACCGAGGTGCACGCGGCCGGCGGCGCCCAGGCGATCGCGATGTTCGGCTACGGCACCGCCGACTGCGCGCCCGCGGACATCGTCAGCGGCCCGGGCAACGTTTACGTGGCCGCGGCCAAGCGGCTGCTGCAGGGCAGGATCGGGACAGACGCGGAGGCCGGGCCGACCGAGATCGCCATCATCGCGGATCACACCGCGGATCCCGTCCTGGTCGCCGCCGACCTGGTCGCGCAGGCCGAGCATGACTCCCTGGCCGCGTGCCTGCTGATCACCACCGATCCCGGGCTCGCCGATCGCACCGACGCAGAGCTCGCCATCCAGGTCGCCGGCGCGCGGCACCGGGAGCGGGTCGAGGCGGCCCTGGCCGGGCAGTCGGCCTGCGTGCTGGTGGACGACGTCGACGCGGCGCTGGCGGTCGCAGACGCCTGGGCCCCGGAACACCTGGAGATCCAGGCGGAACGCGCCGCCGGGCTCGCCCGCAGGGTCCGTAACGCGGGCGCGGTGTTTGTCGGCCCGTTCGCCCCGGTGTCGCTCGGCGATTACCTGGCCGGCTCCAACCACGTGCTGCCGACCGGCGGGACCGCCCGCCATTCCGGGGGGCTGTCGGTGCTGACGTTCCTGCGCGGGATCCACGTGGTGGAGTACGGGGCCGCGGCGCTCGCCGAGGTCGCGCCCCACATTGACGCGCTCGGCGGAGCGGAGGACCTGGCCGCGCACGTGAAAGCGGTCCGCGTCCGGCGGCGCTGACGCGGGGACGACCCCCGGGAGCCCTCCCTGGCCCCGTAGCAGAGATGTCACCGACAGTTATTCGTCTCGTCATCGCGTAGAGGCCGTTTTCGGACACGCCTCGTTCACCGTGTGATCGTGCGGATCGCGATAATCACCGAGTCGTTCCCGCCCGACGTGAACGGCGTTGCTCATTGCGTGCTACGCGTGGCCGAGCACCTGGTGCGGCTCCGGGGTCATCACCCGATGATCATCGCGCCCGAGCCAGCTCGCTCGCTACCCCGCCCGGACCCCGACCTCGAGTATCCCGTGGTGCGGGTGCCGTCGCTGCCGATGCCGGGGTACCCGGGCTTCCGGGTCGCGGTGCCCGGCTCACGGCTGCGTGCCGCGCTGGAGCGCCACGGCACCGAGCTCGTCCACCTGGCCAGCCCCTTCGTCCTGGGCACCAACGGCAGCGTGGCCGCCGCGCGACTGCGGCTGCCGGTGGTGGCGGTCTACCAGACCGACATGCCCGCCTACGCCCGCGCCTACCGCTTCGGTCCGCTCGGCCAGGAGGCCGCATGGCGCCGCCTGCGCCGGATCCATAACGCCGCCGCGCGGACCTTGGCCCCGTCCACCGCCGCGGCCGCGAACCTGGATACGCACGGCATCGAGCGCGTCTGGCTCTGGGGGCGTGGCGTGGACACCCTCCGGTTCGACCCGGCCAAGCGCAGCGAACGGCTGCGCGCGGAGCTCGCGCCGGCCGGGGAGGTGCTGGTCGGCTACGTGGGGCGGCTGGCACCGGAGAAGCGTGTCGAGTTGCTGAGCGAGGTGGCGACGCTGCCCGGGGTCCGGCTGGTGATCGTCGGCTCGGGGCCGGCCGAGGCCGCGGCCCGCCGGGTCATGCCCACGGCCGTCTTCCTGGGCCAGCGGCACGGGGAGAAGCTCGCCAGCATCTACGCCAGCCTGGATCTCTTCGTGCACAGCGGGCCGCACGAGACCTTCGGCCAGACCCTCCAGGAGGCCTCCGCCAGCGGCCTGCCGGTGGTCGCGCCCGCGGCAGGCGGGCCGCTGGACCTAGTCGACGACGGCGTCACCGGGTTCCTGGTGCCGCCCGGCGACCCCGGCGCGCTGGCCGCCGCCGTGGCCAAGCTGACCGCCGACCCGGACCTGCGCGCCGCCCAGGGGCGCGCGGCCCGGCGGAAGGTGCTCGGCCGCACCTGGCAGGCCCTGGGCGACGAACTGATCGGGCACTATGAGGCGGTTCTTAACACGGCAAGCCCAGTGGAGGTGCCGGCTTGACAGAGCTGGAGGCGCGACACGCGCCCCGTAGGCGAGCGGGAGGCACACTATGACGACGTTCGCGGCCCTGGGGGACTCGATCACGCTGGGCGTCGGCGATCCCGTCCGCCGCGCCGGCGGCTGGGCCTGGCGGGGCTGGGCCGCGCTGCTGGCCGAGGGCACGCGCGAGCCGAACCTGCACATCCTCGCGTCCTGCGGGGCGAGGTTCGCCGACGTCGAGCGCGATCAGCTGCCACGCGCGCTGCGCCTGAGGCCGGACATCGCCAGCGTCGTCGTCGGGGTCAACGACACCCTGCGGACCAGCTTCGACGTGGCCCAGATCGCCGCGGCGGCGGCGCACACCGTGGGCGCGCTGCGCGCCGCGGGCGCCGAGGTGCTGACCATGCGGCTGCCGGACCCGGGCCGGATGCTCGGCCTGCCCGGCGCGCTGGCGCGGCCGCTGGCCCGGCGGATGCACGAGGTGAACGCGGCGATGGATGCGGTGGCGGCGCGGTTCGGCACGGTGCACTACGACGCCGCCGGGGACGCCGACTGCCACGACCCCCGGATGTGGGCCGTGGACCGGCTGCACCCCAGCGAGCGCGGCCACCGGCTGATTGCCTGCCGGTTCCATGACAAGCTGGCGGACGCGGGCCTGCTGACCGGGCCCCGGCCCGATCCCGAGCCGTCCAGCCCGCCGCCGACCCGCCTGGCCGAGTTCGGCTGGCTGGCCACTAAGGGGACGGCCTGGGTGCTGCGCCGGTCCATCGACCTGGTGCCCGGCCTCCTGGCGCTCGCGATCAAGGAATGGTGGGCGGGCCATCGCCCGGACCAGGCCGCTCTCGGCTCCGGCGCGACCCCGGACGCGATCTGCTCCGTCCCGCCCCGGCTCGCTATCGGCCCGGGTGCCACCCTGGACCTGGCCGGCTCAGCCGCGCCCCTGAGCGCCACCCTGGACCTGGCCGGCCCCGGCGCGCCCCTGGACGGCATCGGCGTCACCGCCACCATGGAACCCGTCGCAGCTCGGCCACGTGCTCGGCCGGCGCGGTGATCGCCGGCGCGTGCTGCCCGAGGTGGTGCAGGTGCTCGCGGACCCAGAGCGCGCGGGGGTGGAAGCGCGGCGGC
>DASYXX010000211.1:0-1516 GCA_035934395.1 Streptosporangiaceae bacterium | reverse complement strand
CACCAGCGGGCGTTCATGCCATCGGTCCCGGTCGGGGAGGTGATGCGCGGTATCGGCGTCGGCGAAGTGATCGCCTCCCGGCGCGGCGACCTCCGCGAGGGTGACGTGGTCGCCGGGTTCCTCGGCTGGCAGGAGTTCTGCCTCGCTGACGACCGGCTGCTCGAGGCCCCGCTGGCCACGCTGCCCTCGCCGCTGCCGGCGCCGGCTTCGGCGTTCGTCGGCGTGCTCGGGCACATCGGCATCAGCGCCTACCTGGGCGTCGACCATCTGGACCCCGGCCCGGGACAGACCATGGTGATCTCTGCCGCGGCGGGCGGCGTGGGGTCGATCGCTGGTCAGCTGGCTAAGCTGCGCGGCGCCCGGGTGGTGGGCATCGCGGGCAGTCCGGCCAAGTGCCGCTACGTAGTTGACGATCTCGGCTTCGATGCTTGCGTTGATCACCGTGACCCCGCCTGGCGCGACCTGCTTGACGCCGCTACCCCGGACGGTGTCGATCTCGATTTCGAGAACGTCGGCGGCCCGATCATGGACCACCTGCTCATGCGGCTGAACCTCAACGCCAAGATCTTCCTGTGCGGCATGGTGTCGCAGTACGACGACTCGGGCGAGCGCACCGCGTGGCGCGGGCTGGTCAACATCGACCAGATCCACATGCAGCGCGCGACGATGCGCGGGTTCATCGTCACCGACCACCTCGACCGCTGGCCCGAGGCCCTCGACGCGCTGGCAGCGCTGTGGATGGCGAGGCGGCTGAAGTACCGGGAGAGCGTCGTCACCGGGCTTGAGCACGCTCCCGCCGCGCTCGCCCGGCTGCTGGCCGGCGATACCGTCGGAAAGCTGGTCGTGGCCGTCGCCCAGCCCAGCCCGGGCCGCAGCGTACAGCTCGTTACCACGGCGTAACACTGACATGGCGATCGAGTTCACCCTCGACCCCGGCCAGCTTCGCCTGCGGGCCGCCGCCCGGGAGATCGCCCATGACGTCCTCGCCGGCGTCAGCGCCCGCACCACCTGCCTCGCCTCTCCCGAAGAGCGTTTCGCCGCGACCCGGCCGGCTTACCAGCAGCTGGTCGAGGCCGGATACCTCCGCAAGATATTGCCTGAGTCGGCTGGCGGCGAGCTTCGCAGCACGCTCGACCTGGCCCTGATCGCGGAGGAGCTGACCGCTGTCGACGCCAGCGTGGCCCTGACCCTATTCGCGGTCACGCTGGGTCTCGCCCCGGTGGTCCACGCCGGGACCGCGGCGCAGCAACGCGTGCACCTGGCGAGGTTCCTCGTTCCCGCCGGAGCCCCGCTGGCCGCGTTCGCGCTCAGCGAGCCGGGCGGCAGCGCCAACTTCGACGCGCCGCCCCCGGCCGAGGGCGTGCGCACCACCGCCGTGCGCGACGCCGGCGACTGGGTGATTACCGGGGCCAAGAAGTGGGTGTCGAACTCCGCGGGCTGGGAGGGCACCGGGCCGGACCTGATGTGCCTCGTGGCCCGGACCGATCCGGCCGCGGCCGCGAGCACGGCCCTGTCG
>DASYXX010000207.1:0-5180 GCA_035934395.1 Streptosporangiaceae bacterium | reverse complement strand
AGCTGCGCCGCCCGGCGCGACAGCGCGTCGACCGAGATCTCGATGCCGGGGGCCAGCGCGCCCCCGACGAACTCGCCTCGCTCGCTGACCGCGTCGAAGTTCGTCGACGTACCGAAGTCGACGACGATCGCCGGGCCGCCGTAGAGGTGGACGGCAGCCAGCGCGTTCATGATCCGGTCGCTGCCGACTTCCTTGGGGTTGTCCATGCGCACCGGCACGCCGGTCCTGATGCCCGGCTCCACGATGATCGCGGTCACGTCTCCGTAGTAGCGCCGGAACATCTCGCGCATCTCGTGCAGCACGGACGGCACGGTGGAGCACAGCGCGATCCCGCTGATGTCGGGGTCCTTGAACAGCGCGCTCTGGCCCAGCAGGCCCTGCAGGATGACCGCGAGCTCGTCGGCCGTGCGCACCGGGTCGGTGGCGATGCGCCAGTGCTCGATCACCTCGTCGCCCTCGAACACGCCGAGCACCGTGTTGGTGTTGCCCACGTCGATCGTCAGCAGCATGGGTTCCCTGCTCTCTGGCTCGCCTCCGGGGCGCTCTTGAGGCGCCGCCTTCCCTCGTCGCTCGTCGCTAGCTCCTCGCTCCTCAGTCCAGGGCGGCGCCGCGCCCTTCCGGCTCGCTGTCCGGCGGGGGTCAGCGGCGGCCGGCCAGCGCTACGTGAGTGTTATCGATGAGCCTGGTCGCCCCGACCCGCGCCGCGACCAGGAGCAGCGCGGGTCCGGCGTGGTCGTCGCCGACCGCGGTGAACGTGACCGGGTCCACCAGGGCCAGGTAGTCAAGCGCGAGCGGCGGGTCGGCGGCCGCGGCCTTGTCGAGCACGGCGCCCGCCGCGGCCAGCGTCGGCGCAGCGCCGGAGGCGGCCGCCTCCACCCCGGCCTGGAGAGCGCGCGGCAGCGCCAGCGCCGTAGACCTCTCCTCCGGCGACAGGTACACATTCCGGCTTGCCACCGCGAGCCCGTCCGGGTCGCGCACGATCGGCACCGCCTCGATGTGAACGCCCAGGTCGAGGTCGGCGGTCATCCTCCGGACCAGCGCGAGCTGCTGCGCGTCCTTCTGCCCGAAGACCGCGACGTCCGGCGCGGCGATGTGGAACAGCTTCAGCACCACGGTCAGCACGCCGCCGAAGAAGCCGGGCCTCGAGTTGCCCTCGAGCAGCCGGCCCACCGGCCCGGGATCGACGGTGACCAGGGGCTCGTCCGGGTACATCTCCTCGCGGGACGGCGCGAACACCACGGCGACACCCTCCTCGGCGCACACGGCCAGGTCCTGCTCGAGCGAGCGCGGGTAACGGCCGAGGTCCTCGCCGGGCCCGAACTGAAGCGGGTTCACGAACACCGACACCACCACGCACCCGTTCGGCGAGGACATCTCGCGGGCCCGGCGAAGCAGGGCCCGGTGCCCCTGATGCAGGGCTCCCATGGTCGGGACGAGCACCGCCGGCCGGCCCAGCCCGTCGCGGACGGCGGCCAGCTCGTCCCTGGTCCTGGCCAGGATCGGGTCTGCCGCGCCGGAACCGCCGGGGCGCCCCGCCGGCGTGCACATATGGGCGCTCCGCCGAGCACACCCAGCAAGCGCTGCGCATCGGGCGCGCTGAGGGTGCCCGCGGACAGCGCCCGGTCCGCGGTCAGCCGGGCCAGCGCGAGGTAGGCGGGCAGCGCCTCGGGCGCGGCCGCGCGCAGCGCGCCGATGTGCGCCGCGACCGTGTCCGTGTCGCCGCGCGCGACCGGGCCCGTCAGGGCCGCGTCACCGAGGCGCAGCGCGTTGTCGAGCGCGGCGGACAGCAGCGGGCCGAGCATCCGGGCCGGCTGCCCGACGCCAGCCTCCCGGAGCAGGTCCTCGGCCTGCACGACGAGGGTCACCAGGTGGTTGGCCGCGCTCGCGAGCGCGGCGTGGTACAGGTCCCGGTGCTCGTCGGCGATGAACACCGGCTCGCCGCCCATCTCCACCACCAGCGCCTCGGCGACAGGCCGGAGCGGCTCCGGCGCGGTGACCCCGAAGCTGATCCCGGCCAGCCGGTCGATGTCGTCGGGGCGCCCGGTGAAGGTCATGACCGGGTGCAGGGCGAGAGGCAGCGCGCCTGCCCGGACCGCCGGGTCGAGCACGGCCAGGCCGTGCCGCCCGCTGGCGTGCGCGACCAGGCGCCCGTTCAGGTCGGCGCCGGTGGCGGCGAGACCGGCGACAAGCCCCGGCAGGACGTCGTCGGGAACGGTCAGCAGCACGAGGTCAGCGGCGGCCACCACCTCCGCGGGCTGCCTGATCGCGGTGCCCGGCAGGTCGCGCCGGATCCGCCGCAGCGAGGCGTCCGATACCGCGGACGCCGCGACCACCTCGTGGCCAGCGCGGCGCAGCGCGGCCGCGAGCGCGGTCCCCGCGCGCCCGGCGCCCACCACGCCCACCCTGAGCTTGGCCGGGTGCTCGGACGAGCCGGGCCCAGCCCGCTCACCGCGATTGTCTGCGCTCATCTGCTCCAGTCCTCTACCGGTACCGGGCGGCGACGATCAGCATAATCTGACCCCTGGCTGCTTCGGTCGGCTGCTGGCGTCTTCGTCGTCCGGCGGCGTCGGGGCGCGGCACGAGTGCTCCAGGTAGAGCGCGGCGGCGACCAGCAGGATGGCCGACGCGAGCGTCGCCCCGGCCGCGATGGCGTCGTTCCGCGGCACCACCTTGTCGGTCTTGCCCAGCGTGTAGACCAGGAACCCGGCGCCGAACCCGCCGAACACGGCCCCGCCCAGGGAACTGGCCTTGGCCAGGGCGGCCATCCGGGCGACGGCGATCGGGGCGAGCGGCTTCCCGCCCCGGCGGCCCTGGATCCTGGCCCGCAGGTTGCGCCCGCTGAAGCCCTCCGCGATCGCGAGGATCAGCAGGGCCGGCACCGCGGTCCACGGCAGCGGCGGGAGCTTGGTGAACGTCAGGCGGACGATCAGCCATACCACGAGCGTGCAGGCCGCGGCCACCGCGACCAGCGTCCACGGCCGGGTCTGCTTCATCGGGCGCCCGCCCGCAGCAGGGCGCCGCCGCGCCGCCGGATGCCGTCGGTGCCCGCCGCGGCGAGCAGGTCCGCGACCGGGCCCCGCCCAGGGATCACCGCCGCGGGGTCCACGTCGTGCCAGGGCGCGAGCACGAAGGCCCGCTCGTGTGCGCGCGGATGCGGCAGCGTGAGGTCCGGGTCGGCGCTCACCAGGTCGCCGTAGACGATGACGTCGACGTCGAGCGTGCGGGGTCCCCAGCGCTCCCCGCGGACCCGGTGCAGGGCCTGCTCGGCCGCCAGCCCGCGGGCCAGGATCGCCCGTGGCGGCAGCGACGTCACGGCGACGAGCACGGCGTTCAGGTAGTCCGGCTGGCCCGGGCCGCCGACCGGGGCGGTCTCGTAGACAGGCGACGCCACGACCTCGTCGAGCCCGGGCTCGGCCGTCAGCAGGTCGACGCCGCGCTGCAGGTTGGCCAGCCGGTCACCGAGGTTGCTGCCGAGTGCGAGGACCACAGTGCTGGCCGGGGGGGACGACCCCCCAGACCCCCCCGCTGGGTGCTGGCCGGGGCGGACGACCCCTCCGCTCCCCGCCGCCGGGTCCGCGCCTGGTCCGGTGAGCTCACTCGCGACCCCGGCGGATGGTCACGGTCACGTCCCCGAGCGGCACGGACACCGGCGCCTGCGGCTTGTGCACCGTTATCTCCACCTCATGTACCGCGTTACCCGAGACCGACAGGCACGCGGCGGCCAGGCGATCGGCCAGCGTCTCGATCAGCGCCACCGGCTCGCCGGAGACGATCGCGGCAAGCCTGGCCGCCAGCGCCCCGTAGTCCACGGTCAGGGACAGGTCGTCGGCGGCCGCCGCCGCCCTGGTGTCCAGCCAGAGCACCGCGTCGACGACGAACTCCTGGCCCTCGCGGCGCTCGCGGGACAGGACGCCGTGCCGCCCGAAGGCGCGCAGGCCGAGTAGCGAGATCCGGTCGGCGGTCAACCGGGGCTCACCTTCCCGCCCTCCCAGCCCCTCTCATAGCCGCGCCATTGCTCGGCGACCCGGACGGCGTCGGCGTTGGCGGCGACCGCGTGCACGCGCACGCACCACGCTCCCGCGACCGCCGCCAGGGCGGAGATGGCGGTCGTGGCGTCGTCGCGCTGCGCGGCCGGGCGGGGCTCGCCGTCGGGGCCGGCGAGCAGCCGGCCCAGGAAGCTCTTCCGCGAGGCGCCGATGATCACCGGGAACGATGACGCGCCGCCCAGGCAGGAGATCTCGCCGAGCCGGGCCAGGATCGCCCAGTTGTGATGAGGGAGCTTGGCGAACCCGATTCCGGGATCCACGATGATCGCCGAGGGGTCGACGCCCGCCGCGGTGACCGCGTCGACCCGCTGCCTGAGCTCGTCGCGGACCTCGCGCACCACGTCCTCGTAGACGGCCCGCCGCTGCATATCGCGACTGGGCCCGCGCGAGTGCATGATCGCGTAGGGCACGCCCGCGTCCGCGATCAGCCGGGGCAGCCGCGGGTCCGACCGGCCGCCGCTGACGTCGTTGACCATCCGCGCCCCGGCCTCGAGCGCGAACTCCGCCACCCCGGCGCGCATCGTGTCCACGCTGACCGTGAGCCCGGCGCGCGCGAGCTCGGCGATGACCGGGCCGACCCGGCGCAGTTCCTCAGCCTCGTCGATCCGCTCGGCGCCCGGGCGGGTCGACTCGCCCCCGACGTCTACGATGTCGGCTCCCTCGGCGGCGAGCTGGAGGCCATGAGACACCGCGGCTGCGGTCTCGAACCACGCGCCGCCGTCGGAGAACGAGTCCGGGGTGACGTTGACGACGCCCATGACCAGGCAGCGACCCGGGTCCGGCAGGCCAGCGGGATGTGCCCGCCGGAGCACCGTCGCGCGTGCCTGGTCAGCCATGGCGCTAATCTACGGGGCGGCGCCTCCCGCTCGCCTGCGGGGCGCTCGTGAAGCCCCTCCGGCTCGCTATGCTTCCGGGCTCGCCTCCGGGGCGCTCTTGAGGCACCGCCTTCCCTCGTCGCTCGTCGCAAACCCCGCTCCTCGCTCCTCAGTCCAGGCGGCGCCGCGCCCCTTCGGCTCTCAGTGCCGCCGCGTGCCGCCCGGCCGCCGCGGCCGCCAGGAAGTAGGCGAGATCACCGTCCAGCTCACGGCCCATCGTGGACAGCGGCACAGGGCAGGCCCGGAGCACCTCCTGCAG
>DASYXX010000165.1:0-17090 GCA_035934395.1 Streptosporangiaceae bacterium | reverse complement strand
CTGTGGCCGCATCCGGCGCCGCGCTCGCGGCATGCGCGGGCAGCGCCACCCTGCGGGCCGCCTCGGCCGCGATCGCGGTCTGGATCCTGACCGCGAGATGCTCGGGCATCGGCGGCGGCTGTGCATTCGCGAGCAGCGCGGTGACGCCCGCCAGGTCCTCGTCGAGGGCACGGCATCGTGTGCACCCGGCCAGGTGGGCGCGAATGCGGGAAGCGCGACGTCGGCTCAGGTCCTCGTGGCGGTACCTGGCTAGCGTCTCTGCGTCAACGTGACGTGTCACGGCGGGTCATCACCCCCTTCCCGCGCAGGTTGGACGTCTCCGGCCGCCGATCGGTTCCCGGGAGCCGGTTCCGGGACCTGGTCGCGCGGGCGGGGGCCGGCCCGCGGCCGCAGGTGCGCGAGCCGCGGCAGCAGCCGGGCCCGTCCCCTGGCGCAGCGGCTCTTGACCGTGCCCTGCGACACCCCGAGGACGTCGGCGGTGTCGGCCACGGAGTAGCCCAGCATGTCCACGAGGACGAGCGCCGCCTGCTGGTCCGGGGGGAGCGTGCGCAGCGCGGACATCACGTCGAGCGAGGTGTCGCTGGCCGCCGACGGGTCGGGCGCGGTATGGGCGACGGCTAGGTTGTCCAGGACGCGCTCGTCGGCTCCGTCGGCGGCGGGCCGCGCCGCCTTGCGCCGCAGCCGGTCGAGGCACGCGTTGACGACGATGCGGTGCAGCCAGGTGGTGACGGCCGAGTCGCCGCGGAAGCTCTCGGCCCGCCGGAACGCCGAGATCATCGCGTCCTGCAGCGCGTCGGCGGCCTCCTCGGGGTCGGACAGGGTGCGGATGGCCACCGCCCAGAGCCGGTCCCGGTGTCGCAGGAACAGCTGCCCGAACGCGTCCGGGTCACCGGCGACATGCAGGCGGAGTAGCTCGGCGTCGGCCGCGCCAGTCGCAGCAGCGCCACAGGCCTGCGGTCCGGTGCGGGACGGGCCCAGGGCGTCCGGGACCGTGGCAGAAGCCGCCGCGGCGGTGGGCCCCGTGGGGGGCGACCCCGTGGTGGCGAGCTCGGCATCCGCGGTCGCCCGCGGCTCCGGCAGCGCGTGACCGGCGCCGTTGGCGCCCGCCTCGTGGTGCTCCGTGGCCATCCTCCCGTCGTGACCGACCGGCGCCGGGATCAGGCGGGCGATCCCCTTACCACGATGTTGTAGATCTGCGCCTGGTACTTGTTGGGGTGACCGGTCCAGCGCGGCAGCTTAGTGAACCAGATCAGCACGTAGCGGCCGGTGGCGTTGCTGTTGATGGTAAACGTCACGGGGCCGTTCACGTCGGACTCGCTGGCCACCGTCGCCATGCCGTCGGCCGTGGCCTGGCCCACCGCGTCATTACCAGGCGCCTGCGCGTTGCTGCTGCCGATCTTGATGTCGACGTTCAGGCCGGGAGTTGGCCCAAACGTGACCGTCACCGAGCTGAGCCGGACCGCGCGCCCCATGTCGAGGATGAGCCCGGAACCCTGCTTGAGGCCACCGAACAGCGGATTGCCCAGATACCAGCTTGTGGCCCAGAACGTCTGCGGGTCGTTGTCGATCGCAAGGCCTGCGCCGTCGCTGTTCTCATCGAACCCGGTCGCGTTAGCCGGCTTGAGCACGACCACGCCCGCGCCGGTCCTCGGGCCCGTGGAGTGGTGGGTCGACAAGCCCCGCGGGGTGCTGCCGCTGCCGCCGCGCAGCGAGCGATAGGCGGCGAACGCCAGCCCTGCCGCGACCAGTGCCGCCACGACCGCGATGACGAAGACGCGCGAGGTGCCTGTCGCCTGGCCAGGACTCGGCGGCCGCGCCCCGGTTCGTCTGGCCGCGTGCTGGCCTTCGGGTGACCAGTACTCGGGCTCCCGGCCTTCGGGTGACCAGTGCTCGGGCTGTCGCTCGTCCGGTGACCGGTACTCGGGCGCGCGGGCGGTTCGCGCGCTCTGCCGGTGCGAGTCAGCCCGTGTCCGTGGCGACGGCGGAAGCTGCGGTATCGGCACCGGCGGCACGGCCGCCATCAGCGCGGTGGACAGCTGCGCAGGCGTGGTCAGCGCCGGGCCGCCGTCTCGGTCCCGCAGCAGCAGCACCTGGGTGGTGATCTCGTCGAGCGCCGCGGGCACGCCCGCCCGGACCTGGCGGGGACTGCAGGGCAGCCCGTCCGCGAGCGGCGCGGGCGGCAGGGTGGGGCAGTCCGTGCCCGGCCAGTGCCCGGTCAGCGCGGCGTAGAGGAGCATCCCCAGCCTGCGGGTATCGGCGTGCGCCGGGTCTTCAGCGGTCGCGGCGGACAGCGCCGCGTCGATGCCGAGGCCTGTGATCTTGACACCGCCCCCCGGAGTCCAGCGCAGCGACCCCGGGCCCAGGCACAGGTGCGCGAGGCCCGCCGCGTGCGCGACCGAAATCGCCTCTGCTGCCTCGGCGATGATCCGCGCGCCGCGCGCCGCCTCGAGCGGCCCGGCCGCGAGCATGTCATCGAGGGTGTCCCCGGCCGCCCACTCCATCACGATGTAGGCGTGATCCCAGTCGTCCTCGACGTCGAATACCTGCGCAAACCGGGAGTCATTGAGCCGGCTGGCCGCTCGCGCGGCGGTCACGACCTCGCGGAGCTGCGGGAAGCCCGGCGCGAACGTGAGCACGGTGACCGGCCGGGCTAGCGTCTCGTCGATGGCCTTCCAGGCAGCCCAGCCTCCAGCCGCGGCGACCCGGTCCTCGAGGCGGTACCGGCCGCCGAGCCGCGTTCCCGGCTCAGACGTAAACGTACTCACATACCTGCGACGAGCGGAGCGGCTCCCGACCCTCCCTCCTGGCCCCGTAGGTGATGACCGGATGAGACAAGACCATGATGCTGTACAACATGCTAGGCCGCAGACCGCCCCCCCAGCAGTCCCGCACAACCTACCTTTGCAAACCGTTACCACCAAGAGATGGTGTTGACCCGGGGGTAAGCCCCGGATCGGCCTGTCGTTTACCGCCGCTTAGCGCAGTCTTGCGCGGACGGTGGCGATCAGGTCGTTGAGCTCCCTGACGTCGAACGCCTTGGAGAACAGCAGGTAGAGGAACATTGCGCCGGTCCCGCCGATCGTCACGGTGACAAGGGCGGCGAACCGTCCGCCCGGGATAACCGAGTTGACCATGACCGATATGGCGATGGCGAAGATCGCGGCCGGGATCGCCGCCGCGTGCATCCGCACCAGGCTACGGCCGATCGCGTAGCCGTCCAGGCCGCCGATGCGCCTGCTGAGCACCCGCCACGCGACCACGGTCCCGGTCAGGCTCGCGACCCCGAAGCCGGCGCCCAGGCCGGCGACCACATGCCGCGGCGGCAGGATGGTCAGCGCGATGAGGTTGGCCACTATGTTGACCGTCATCGTGGCGAGGCCGATGAACGCGGGCGTCCGGCTGTCGTGCATCGAGTAGAACACCCGCAGCAGCAGCTGGAACAGCGTGAACGGCAACAGCCCGAGCGAGAACACCGCGAAGATCTCGCCCAGGTAGCGGGCGCTGGCCGCCGACGTGCTGCCGTACGCGAACAGCCCCTCGGCGAGCGGGGTGCCGAGCACGGCCAGGATCAGTGAGGCCGGGACCACGACGACCGAGGCGAGGCGCGTGGCGCTCGAGAAGTCCGACGACACCAGCCGGTACCTGCCCTCGGACGCGTGCCCGCTCATCCTCGGCAGCATCGCGGTGATCACCGAGACGCCGACGATCGCGTACGGCAGCTGGAACAGCGTGTACGCGTTGCTGTACGCGGCGAATCCGGCACCCGCGGCCTGGTGCGGCACCCGGGCGCCCGCCGAGTTGGCCACGCGGGTGGTGACCAGGAACGCGAGCTGCGTGGCGATCACGTACCCGAACATCCAGCCGCTCATCCGGCCGATCTCGGAGACCTCGTGCCGCCGGAAGTCGTACCGCGGGCGCCAGCGGAACCTTACCCGCCGCAGCGAGGGGATCAGCGCCACGGTCTGCAGGACGATGCCGAGGGTCGTGCCCAGGCCCAGCAGCTGGACCTCGGCCCCCGAGATATCCGCCGGGGTCCGGTTCAGCCCGGCGGTCGCGATGAACCCCAGGCCGACCACGATCACGACCACGTTGTTGATGACCGGCGTCCACATGGGCGCGGCGAAGCTCCCGCGCGCGTTCAGGATGGCACCGGCCAGCGAGCTGACCCCGTAGAAGAAGATCTGCGGGATGAAGAAGTAGGCGAAGATCACCGTCAGGTGGTACGTCGCGGCGTTGCCGATGTTGCCCGCGTAGATGCTGGCGATCGGCACCGAGGCGGCCGTCGCGACCACGGTGATGCCGCCGAGGGCCAGCACGCCGAGCGTGAAGATGCGCTGGTCGTAGGCCTCGCCGCGGTCCCGGTCGCGCCTGGCCGCCTTGACGAGCAGCGGCACGACGACGCTGGTGAGAATGCCGCCGAGGGCGAGGTTGTAGACAATGTTGGGCAGCGTGTTGGCGACGTTGTAGGCGTTGCCGAGATCGTGGGTGCCGAGCGCGTAGATCAGGATGGCGTTGCGCACGAAGCCGGTGATCCTGGAGGCGAGCGTGCCCACCGCCATGGCGCCGCTGGAGCGCAGCAGGCTGGCGCCCGCCGCCGGAGCGGCGGCGGGACGGTCTTGGTCCGCCCGGACCTGGCCGTAGGGGCGGCCGGGCCTGACTGGTGCGTAGCCCCCCGGGCCCGGCGCGGGCCTGGGCGGGGCGGCCCGGCCGGCCCCGGCGGCCCGCGCGGATCGCGCATTCTCGATGGTCCGCGCGATCCTGGCGTTGATCTCGGCGGCCGTCCTCAGCTCTTCACGGCCGGCGGGAGCAACAGGGCGCGGCCGGGTCCGGCCCGGGTTGCCTGGCTGCGTTCCTGTTCGCCGCGTCCCCGTCCCCGCCCCCGGCCGCGCCCGGTCCTGGGGGGGGCCGTACCCGGAACCGCGGGTCCCCGCGGCGGGCCGCATCCGGTCCGGGGGACGACCCTGCCCTGGATCCTGCGTCCCCGCGCCTGGCCGGGGCGGGTTCGGGGGGACGTCGTACCCCGCGCCGGGCCGGGTGCGGTCCGCGGGGCGCCCGGAGCCGTCGGCCGCCCGGGTCCCGGTTCCTGGCCCGGTCCGGTGGGGGGGAGGACCGTGGCTCGGATCCCGCGTCCCGGCCCCCGGCGGTGCCTGGTCTTGGGGGAGGCCATAGCCGGGATCCCGGGCCCCCGCTCCCGGCCTCGTCCGGTCTGCGGGGAGGCCGCGGCGAGGGTCGCGGGTGCCTGGCACGGTCCTGGCCTGGTCCGGGGGCGGGCCGTGGCTGGCGTCGCGGGCGACCGTGCCTGGTCTGGTCGGGTCGGTGGGCAGGCCGTGCGCCGGCGCGCCTGGCCTGGCCCGGTCTAGGGGAGGGCCGTAGTCGTGGGCGCCCCACGTCTCCGGCAGCGGCCTGGTCCTGTCCGGGGGGAGGCCATGGCCTTCGGCATCACGGGTCCCTGCGTCCGGTCTGGTCCGGTGCGGAGGAAGGCCGGAGTCGGCGTCCCCGCCGGGGATGCCGTTGCCTGGATGGCCGCCCGTGGCTGGATCAAGGCCGCCGTCATCGGCGGTCGGTCCAGCCTGGCGTCCAGGCGTAGTCATCCGTCTCCTCCCTTTCCGCTAGATCGTGGCCGGTGCGGACATGGCGTGGGCCGGCCCGCCGAGTCTTGATTCGGTCAGACACGACGGTATCGGCTTTTTCGGGCCGGTCGCGACGCTCGGGCCAACCCGCGGCCGCACCGCGCGCGACCGGACGCGCATCCGGCGCCGCGGGCGCCGCGTCACCAGGCTCGGGTGAAGGGCCCGGCGGATCGGAGCTGGTGGCGTCCCGCCCTCGCTGGCCGCGCCGCCGGAAAGTCCTGATCCCCGAGCTGATCATGAATACGCCGAGCACGCCGGCGATGATCACGAGCGCGAGGGTGCCGTAGTGGGTGGCCTGGATGGTCATGCTGGTGCGAGCGTCAGGGATCGGGGTGCCATCGGGCGTGAGCAGGCTGAGGGTCAGGTTGGTCGAGCCGACCCCGGCGGCCGTCACCTGCAGCGTGACGATGACCTGCTCCCCGGCCGGAACTGGCACCAGGCGCGGCTGGTTCTTGACCGTGACCCCCCCGCCGGGATCCGCCCGCAGCCTGACCCGGACCTCGTAAGGCAGCCGATTGACGAGGGTCACGGGCACCGTGCCCGCCTTCCCGGTCAGCTGTTCCCGCGAGGTCACCGCGATCTTCAGCTTGTGCTCCTCGGAGGTCAGCCCCGCGGCGATCTGGTCAGCCAGAGCCTGCTGGCCGGCCCGCCCTCTGCCGCGCCACGCGCTGGACTCGATGGCGAACACCGCGCGGTCGAGGCCGGAGACCGGGCTCGGCGACGGCGTGGCCTGGATGCTCCCCAGCACCTGTACCTGCTGGTCCAGCTGGCGCACCTGGGTCACCAGGGACTGGCCGAGCCGGGCACCGCTGACCGTCATCGGGGGGTCCTCCCGGGTCACCTGACCCGCGGGGTGCTTGACGGCCGCCATGCTGGCGAGGCTCACCGGCCGCAGCCACGGAGCGTGGACGGTCTCGCTGAGGAGGTCGCTGGCCAGTCCGGCCGGCGGATCCCACTGGCGCGGCGGAGCGATGACGATCGACCGGGCCCAGCCGGGCCGCTCGGCCGCGATCATCGCGGTCTCCGCCAGGAAGCCCTGCTCGACGGAAAATCTCGTGGCCGGGCCGGACGTGGCGCTGGCCGAGCCGAGGAGCTGCGTGATCGTATCGTCGGAGAGCAGGACGCTCATGCCGGAAGCCCTGCCGTCGCGGGTGGTGGTCTGCGCGCTGGGCGTGAAGTTCTGCTGTGCCGACGGCGGCATCGTCGTGCTGCCGAGCACGACTGTGCTGATCTTTTCGCTCGCCGCGAGGTGGGCGAGGTCCGCGCGGTTGGCGCTCCCGTCCGCGGGCCACGCTATCCCGTACGCGTCGGCGGCGGTCCCGCCCGCCGTGCTGGCGAAGGCGCGGCCCAGGGCCTGCCCGGCGAGCACGCGGCCCTCGGTGAACGCACGGTCCAGGTCGTAGTACAGGTTGTACCGGGTGAGGGCCGCGATGTCGGCGTCGTCGTACGGCGTCACGAATACCTGCTGCCCGGCCGTGGCCGACTTGACCCCCGCGAGCCAGGCTCTGGCTGGCTGGCTCGCCTGCTCCGCGCGCAGCGAATCCGGGCCGCCCGGGCGTGACGGGCCGTGGCAGCCCGCGACGCCGCCGACGGCATAGGCCTTGCTCATCGTGGCCGCGTTGGCGAGCAGGGCCGGATCGATCGCCCACGTCAGCTGCGCGCTCTGGGTGTACGAGAGGCCCGCCTTCAGCAAGCCGGCCAGCCGGCCGCCGCTGCCGAAGCTGGCCGCCAGGCCGTTGTTCAGCAGCCCGAGGCACCTTCCCTGGCGAGGCTCATCGATCAGCGGCCAGATCCACGCCACATCCTGGCGCTGCGGGTCCCCCGGGCTCTTCGCGCCGGGCCAGAACGGCAGGAACGTACGGCTCTCGGTGAGCAGGCCTAGCACGCTGTCAACCTCGGCGGCGAGCGGGTAGACGCCGAAGACCCGCATCGGCAGCTGGTTGCCGGGCAGCGTGACCTTCCAGGTGACCGTGGCCCGCGCTGCGAGCGGTTTCAGGTCCGTGCTTATGCCGAGCCACGTGTCGTTCTGAGTGGTGCCGTCCGCGTACTCCTGCAGCGCCGCCCGGCTGGTGAACCTGAATTCTGACGAGCGGAGCGAGACCGACAGGCCGCTGAGCTGACTGTCGGAGATGTTCGTCACGGTCCCGGTGACGGTCACAGACTTGCCCGGGCTGGCGATGTCGGGGCTGACCGAGGTGATCGCCAGAGAGACCGGCACTCCGCCGGCCTGCCGCGCCGCGGCCACGCTGGCCGCCGCGCCGCTCAGCGCCACGCCGGACAGCGCCAGCACGCACAGGGCTACGGCGATGGCCCTGGCCGTGGCCGCGCTCCTGGTCAGCGGCGGACGAGGCATAGCCGAAATGCTATTGCGGGTTGCCGGCCTGCGTGAGCGAGGTTGCGCGGAGTCTCCTGCATGTTCTCCCTCCGCGCCGTGTTTCCTTCTCGCCTGCGGGCGCTCTTGCCCCTCCGGCACGTAACCGGTTTCCCAAAGCTTACGCTCAGCACCTACCCTCATTGCCCGTGCTGGATTCCTCGTCACCGGACTCACCGAAGCTAGGCCCGCAAGAGCGAAAGGCGGTGGCCAGGCTGCTTTCCGCGCTGTCCCCGGCGGCCGACGAGCTGGGCGCGCTGTTCGCGCAGCACGGCCATGAGCTCGCTCTGGTCGGCGGCACGGTCCGGGACGTCTTCCTGGGCCGCCCGCGCGGTGACCTGGACCTGACGACCGACGCCCCGCCCGCGCGGGTGCTGGAGATCGTCGACGGCTGGGCGGACGACGTATGGACGATAGGGATTGAATTCGGAACGGTCGGGATGCGGAAGGGCCGCGAGATCCTCGAGATCACCACTTACCGCAGCGAGCAGTACGCGCGGAAGTCACGCAAGCCCGAGGTTCAATTCGGCCGATCGCTCACCGATGACCTGTCCCGCCGCGACTTTACCGTTAACGCGATGGCGGCCCGGCTCCCCGGATACGAGTTCGTGGACCCGTTTGGCGGCATGCGCGACCTGAAGCACAAGGTGCTGCGCACCCCGGGCCGGCCGCAGGACTCGCTCGGCGACGATCCGCTGCGGATCCTGCGGGCCGGCAGGTTCGCGGCGCAGCTGGGCTTCACCGTGTCGCCCGAGCTGCGCGCGGCCATGACCGAGCTGGCCCCGCGGCTGTCGATCGTGTCGGCCGAGCGGATCTCGGCCGAGCTGTCCAAGCTCATGCTGGCGCCGGCCGGAGGCCCGCGGCGCGGCATCGCGCTGCTCGTGGACACCGGCGTGGCCGACCAGGTGCTGCCCGAGGTGCCCAGGCTGCGGCTCGAGCAGGACGAGCACTACCGGCACAAGGACGTGTACCTGCACTCGCTGACCGTCCTGGACCAGGCCATCGAGCTCGAGCCGCGCTACGGCCTCGAAGGGGACCTCGTGCTGCGGCTCGCCGCGCTGCTGCACGACATAGGCAAGCCGAAGACCCGTACCCGGCTGCCCGGCGGCAAGGTGGCCTTTCACCATCACGAGGTGAAGGGCGCCCAGATGGCCCGGGCCCGGCTGACGGCCCTGCGGTTCCGCAAGGACCTGGTGGCCGACGTGTCCCGCCTGGTGGAGTTGCACCTGCGGTTTCACGGCTACGGCACGGGCGAGTGGACGGACTCGGCGGTGCGCCGTTACGTCACCGACGCCGGCCCGCTGCTGACCCGGCTGCACGCGCTGACCCGGGCGGACTGCACGACGCGCAACGCCGCGAAGGCGCAGCGGCTGGCCCGCGCCTACGACAGCCTGGAGGAGCGGATCGCCGAGCTGGCCGAGCAGGAGGAGCTGGCGAAGATCCGTCAACCCGACCTGGACGGCGTCGAGATCATGCGGATCCTCGGCATCAAGCCCGGACCGCTGGTCGGCAAGGCACGCAACTATCTGATCGAGCAGCGTGTGGAGCACGGCCCGCTCGGCAAGGAGCGGGCCCGTCAGGAGCTGCTGGCCTGGGCCGCGGAGGAGGGGCTCGACGTGCCTGGCTCCCCCGGCGCGGAGGGCTGACGGCCGACGAGCCAGTAGCCCGCCGCTGTGAGCGCGTACCCGACGGCCACCACGCCGATGAGCACGGACGACTTGCCCGTGCGCGGGATGAAAGCCGCGCTGATCAGTGCCCCGGCGGCGAGCGTCACGTTGAACATGACGTCGTAGAACGCGAACAACCGCCCGCGGTAGGCGTCGTCCACCTCCTCCTGCAGGATCGTGACCGCGCAGATGGCCACGCCCTGCCCGGCCAGGTACAGGCAGAACCCGATGCCCAGGTAGGCAATCTGGTCGAAGGTCTCGCCGAGTGCGCCGGTGATCACCGCGCTGGCGGCGAGCAGCAGCGCGATGACGGCCGGCTTGGTCAGCCGTCTCGTGGCCGGCGGGACGACCAGCGCGGCACAGGCGTAGCCGATTCCCGACGCCGTCGCCAGCCCCACGTAGTGACCTTCCGCCGTCGGCGCGCTGGACGGGTAGAAGTAGTTCCGGTACAGCAGGATCGACATCACGAACAAGATCCCGAACAGGAACTTGCTGGCGCCGATGGCGGCGAGGACGCTCGCCGGGCCGCGGCGCCTGACCACGTAGCGCACCCCCGCGGCCAGCTCGCCCGCCACCGAGCCGAGCTCGGAGAGCAGCCGTCCCGGTGCCGCGCCCGGCTCTCGGCCCGGGCCGAGCAGATCGCGGCGCATGGTCGCGGCGACCAGGCTCGCGGCCACGTAGCAGACGCCGGCGACGAGCATGGTGATCGCGGCGCCGCGCTCGGTGTCGCCCGTGGCGGCGTTCAGGCCCGCCGCGACGATTCCGCCGATCGTGGCCATGATCCCGCCCGCGGTCGGCGACACCGAGTTGGCCATCACCAGCTTGTCCTCGGGCACCACGTGCGGCAGCGCCGCCGACAGCGAGGCCAGGAAGAACCGGTTCACCCCCAGCACCAGCAGGTACGAGACGTAGAGCGGCAGCCCGTGGCTCCGCGACGCCATCAGCGCGGCGGTCAGGACCACGAAGCCCGAGCGAAGCAGCGCGGACAGGACCAGGATCTGCCGCCGTGACCAGCGGTCGATGAACACGCCCGCGAACGGGCCGATCAGCGAGTAGGGGAGGTACAGGACCGTGAGCGCGGAGGCCGCGGCCGTGGGGCTGGTGAACGTGGCGGCGTTGAAGAACACGTACGTGCCGATGGCGGCGGTGACGATGCCGTCGCCTGTCTGCGAGATCAGCCGGGTCCAGAACAGCCGCCGGAAGTTCCGCTCGGCCAGCACGATGCGCAGGTCCGAGACGAACGCCGACCGCCTTATCCAGCCCATCACGAGCTCGTCACCAGGTCATCAGCTCATCCAGCGCCGCGGCTTCCCCCGGCCAGGACCCAGCCCGCTGCCGGGAACCGCCGGGAGAGGCACTCACACAGCCTACGGCGCGAGCGAGCCGTCGGGCTGTGAAGGGGGAAGGGGAGGCGGGCGGGGCCCGGAGGTGAGCGGGAAACACAGGCGAGCAGCCAGCACAGCCGCTCCTCGCCCGGCGAGGGCCCGCCCGCGCGCCCCGCCGGTGACCCGCCGAGCCGGAGAGACCGCTCCGGCGCTTCCGTTACGGATCTATGGTTTTCTCAGCCGATCAGCGGTCGACCTCGCCGCGGATGAACTGGTCCACCAGGTCGCGGGCCACGTCGTCGCCGTACTGCACCGGCGGCGACTTCATGAAATACGACGCGGCGGACAGCACCGGGCCGCCGATCCCGCGGTCGCGGGCGATCTTGGCGGCGCGGACCGCGTCGATGATCACGCCGGCCGAGTTCGGCGAGTCCCAGACCTCGAGCCGGTACTCCAGGTTCAGCGGGACGTCGCCGAACGCCTTCCCTTCCAGCCGCACGAACGCCAGCTTCCTGTCGTCCAGCCAGGGCACGTGATCGGACGGGCCGATGTGCACGGCCGCGCGCTCCATCTCGTGCGGGTTCTGCGAGTTGACCGACTGCGTCTTGGAGATCTTCTTCGACTGGAGCCTGCTGCGCTCCAGCATGTTCATGAAGTCCATGTTGCCGCCGACGTTGAGCTGGTAGGTGCGGAGCAGCTCCACCCCGCGGTCCTCGAACAGCTTGGCCAGCACGCGGTGCGTGATCGTGGCTCCCACCTGCGACTTGATGTCGTCGCCGATGATCGGAACGCCCGCCTCGGCGAACTTGAGCGCCCACTCCGGGTCGGAGGCGATGAACACCGGGAGCGCGTTGACGAACGCCACCCCCGCGTCGATGGCCGCCTGCGCGTAGTAGCGGTCGGCCTCCTCAGAGCCGACCGGCAGGTAGGAGACCAGCACGTCGGCGCGGCAGTCCCTGAGCGCCTGCGCCACGTCGGCCGGCCGCTCGTCCGACTCGGTGATGACCTGGCGGTAGTACTCGCCCAGCCCGTCGAGCGTGGGCCCGCGCTGCACGACGACGCCGGTCGGGGGCACGTCGCAGATCTTGACCGTGTTGTTCTCGCTCGCGACGATGGCCTCGGCGATGTCCCGCCCGACCTTCTTGGCGTCGACGTCGAACGCGGCCACGAACTCCACGTCCCGCACGTGATAGGGGCCGAACTGCACGTGCATCAGGCCCGGTACCCGGCTGTCCGGGTCGGCATCCTTGTAGTACTCCACGCCCTGGACGAGGGAACTGGCGCAGTTCCCGACTCCGACGATGGCTACCCGTACCGAACCCATTCGGATGGCTCCTTATCTTCAGCCCTGGGGCTTGAATGCTGTGTGTATAGCGGCGCGTGTCGCGCCGGCTCAGCCGGCGCCGCCGCCTGACCCGTTTTCCGTGTGATCCCCGGCGAGTCCGGGCTGCGGGCCCGACCCCCGCTCCGAGGCGATGAGCTCATTGAGCCAGCGGACCTCCCGCTCGACCGACTCCAGCCCGTGCCGCTGCAGTTCGAGCGTGTAGCTGTCGACCCGCTGCCTGGTCCTGGACATGGCCGCGCGGAAGCTGTCCAGGCGCTCCTCGAGCCTGCTGCGCCGGCCCTCCAGGATCCGCATCCGGATGTCGGCGCGGGTCAGGCCGAAGAACGCGAAGTGCACGCCGAACCCGTCGTCCTCCCAGGCCGCCGGGCCCGCCTGGCCCAGCAGGTCCTGGAGCCGCTCCTTGCCCTCGGCCGTCAGCCGGTACACGATCTTTGACCGCCGGCCGGCCAGGGACTTGGCGGCCGCCGCGGGGACCTCCTCGGCGATCAGCCCCCGGCGGAGCAGCTCCTTGAGGCACGGGTACAGGGACCCGTACCCGAACGCGCGGAACGCGCCGAGCACCGAGTTGAGCCGCTTGCGCAGCTCGTATCCGTGCATGGGAGTCTCATGCAGCAACCCGAGCACGGCCAGCTCGAGCACGCCCGATCGCTGATTGCTCATGCGTGCCCGTTCCTCCCCGCCGCTTTCTGATCTAACATCCACCGCGACATGTTGCCGCCGCGGTGTCTCGGTTCGATGTATCGAGCCGATACATCGCAAAGATATGCGGTACGTGATCGCCGCGCAAGCCCGTCCTCGAGGGCCGGGCAGGACTCGGCGCGGGCGCGGTTCCGTCGTAACCTGTCGGGCATGAGGCGTTCGGTGGTCGACTACGGGCTCGCGCGGCGGGCCACGCTCGCCTCCGTGTTCTCCGGGCGCACCACGATCACCGACGTCTGCGACGCTCATCCGTACCTGCTGCGCGCCGCCAAGTTCCACGGGGAGCCAACCGACCGAGCCTGTCCTATCTGCAGAAGGGCCAAGCTCACGCACGTCACGTACGTGTACGGCGACGAGCTTGGCCGCTACGAGGGACGGGTGAAGCAGGCCCCGGAGTTGGCCGAAATGGCCGCGGAATACGCGGAGTTCAAGGTTTACGTGGTCGAGGTCTGCCAGAGTTGCTCCTGGAACCACCTCGCGTCGTCCTATGTTCTCGGCACGGGCGAACCGCAACCCCGGCGCAGTCGGCGTGCCCGTACCGGCGACTAGCGCGCGCTCCGGGCAGAACTGAGGGAGCAGGCGGCAGGATTCGTAGCCGACTGCTGCGGCCCGGGCGGGACGGCTAGGGTGTGACGCACGATATGTGCCGGGACGGCAGGTACCAGGGAGTACCTTAGAGGCTCGGCGGGAACGCTGCGCTCGCGACCCCCCTATCCCCGACCAGCGAGGATGCGTGAGTAACCCAGATTCGCCGGAGCCATACTGGCAGGAACCGAACTGGCAGGAGCCGGTCGGCGTCGGTCGGCGTGGCACCCCGAACGGTTCCGGCCACGAGGACCCGTATGGCGGCGCCGGCGGTTACGGCCGCCCGGCCGCGGGTGGGCGCTCGGACGGCAACGGGCGCTCGGACGGGTCCCGGGCTGGCAAGGGCGCTCCGGCCGGAAGCCGGCGCGACCGGTACGGCGATGACGGGTACGGGCCCGGCGCCTCCGGTCCGCGCGGTTCTGGGTTCCGTGGCTCCCGGCCCCGTGGTTCTGAACACAGTGCGGGTCGCGGTGGGTACGGCCCCGATGACGGCTACCCCGCAGCCGGCGGCAGGCGCGCGTTCCGCGGCTCGCAGGCCGGCCGCGACCTCAGGTCAAGGCTCGGCCTCGGGAACGGTGCCCGGGGCGCGACCGGTTCGCGCGGCGGCGACGGCGCGCGGAACGGCACCCGCGCGGCACCCGCGGCATCCTGGCTCGGGGCCGTGGGGCTTGGCGCTGGCCGGCGGGGAACGCGGGCGGACGCGCAGCTGCGGGCGAGGCTCGGGCTGCGCGGCGGCCGGGGCCCGGCGCCCGGCGGCGCCGATGCCTATGGCGACGACACGGTCGGTTACCCCGGACCGGGCGGCCCCGGCGCGGCAACAGCGCTGCGCGAGCGCGGCACCTCCCGCTTCACCGGCACCGAGCGCATCCCGGGTAGAGCGGGTACGGGCGACGGCGGATCGGGCGACGGCTGGGACGGCGAGCGGCGCGTCCGCCGCAAGGGCGACTGGTGGCGGCACTGGACCTGGCGCAAGGCCCTCGCGGTCGTCGCCGCGGCGTTCGCGTTCGTCTTCGTCCTGTTCGCGGCCGCCGTCGTGTACGAGTACCAGAAGACCCAGATCCCTACCGCGGTGTCCGAGCTGGCGCGGCTGCAGTCGTCGACCGTCTACTTCAGCGACGGCAAGACTCAGGTGGGCACGTTCACCGCCAACGGCGTCGACCGGCAGGTGCTGGCCTCCAGCCAGATCCCGAGCGTGATGAAGGACGCCATCGTCGCGGCGGAGGACCGGAACTTTTACCACGAGGGCGGGATCTCGATCACCGGCATCCTGCGCTCCGCATACCACGACCTGTTCGGCAACGGCGGCCTGCAGGGCGGCTCCACGCTCACCGAGCAGTTCGTGAAGAACTACTACACGACGATCGGCACCTCACGGTCGTTCAGTACCAAGATCAAGGAGATCTTCGTATCGATCAAGCTCTCGAAAGCGGACTCCAAAGACTGGATCATGACCCAGTACCTGAACACGGTCCCGTTCGGCAACAACGCTTACGGCATCGGTGCCGCGGCGCAGATCTACTTCAACGAGCCCGCGCTGAAGCTGACCGTCTCCCAGGCCGCGATGCTCGCTGCCCTGGTCAATGAGCCGGGCCGCTTCAGCCCCGACCCGCACGCCGGCGACGGTTACACGGCGCTGGTCGCGCGCTGGCACTACGTGCTCACCAACATGGTCAGGGACGGCGCGCTGACCCAGCAGCAGGCCGACGCGCAGACGTTCCCGAAGGTGTCGGCGGTCAACCCGCTGGCGGCCGGCTGGACCGGCTTCAAGGGCTACATCATGTCGGCCGTGCTGAGCGAATTGAAGGACAGGTACCCAGCGGAGTACGCGCGCGTCGACACCGGCGGCCTGAAGATCGTGACCACGATCAGCCTGAAGAAGATGCGGGATCTGTACCAGGCAGTGAACGAGAACCTGGCGACGCTGAAGGCCGACGGCACGCCGCTGCCGGTGTGGGCACACGTGGGCGCCGTGCTCGAGCAGCCAGGCACCGGGGACATCCTGGCCTTCTACGGCGGGCCGAGCTACAGCGCGAGGAACTGCGCCAAGATCTTCTGCCAGCTCAACATGGCCACGGAGAACAGGGAACAGGTGGGGTCGTCGTTCAAGCCCTACGTGCTGTCCACCGCCGTGTCCGAGGGCATGAATGTATCGAACAGCGTCCTCAACGGGATCGAGCCGATGTGCGTGCCGCCCGACTCGACGCCGCAGTCCCAGGCCGAGCTGTCCCTGCAGACCACGAACTGCCCTACGACGGCCGCAGGGACCTTCTTCCCGGTCAACATCCCGGGCGAGAACATGGGCCCGCTCAGCGTGCCCTGGGCGGCGGCCCTGTCATCCGACCCCGGCTTCGAGGATCTCGTGCACCGGGCCGGCACCCAGGCCACGATCAACATGGCCCAGGCGTTCGGCGTGAACACCGGGGACTTCCCGTCCGGGTCCGGCCTGCAGGGCAAGCATGGCGAGGTCGGCATGGCGCTGGGCATCGCCTCGCTCACGGTGGAGGAGCAGGCGACCACGTTCGCCACGCTCGCCAACAACGGGGTGTACGTGACGCCGCACGTGATCGCCCAGATCGTCGACAACGGAAGCCTGGTCTCGCTGAAGATCACCCACCGCCAGGTGCTCAACCCGGCGGAGGCGGCCGACGTGGACTACGCGCTGTCGTTCGACACCAACTGCAACGCGCCAGGCACGCAAGGCGCTAAGGCAGGCAGCGTCTGCGGCACGGCCGTCCCCAACGGCGAACTGAGCACGCCGCGGCCGACCATCGGCAAGACCGGCACCACGGACAACTTCCAGTCGGCGTTCTTCCTCGGCGCGATCCCGCAGTACTCACTGGCGGTCGGGATGTTCACCAACCATCAGAACGGGTCGCTTACCGACTCCCAGACGCTGGGCGGCCTGGCCTCGGTCAACGGCCAGGGCGGCGGGTTCGGCGGCGCCTGGCCGACGACCATCTGGCGCACGTTCATGAACAACGAGTTCTCTGGCCTGCAGATCCAGCAGCTGCCCACGCCGAACTTCAGCTGCTGCACCACGTCCGGAGCGCCCTTCATCAAGTGGAACCAGGTGCCCAAGCAGCCCCGCAAGCACAAGAAGCACCACGACCAAAACCCGAACCCCAACCCGAACCCGAGCCCGTCGTGCAAGCACCGGCGCTTGGGGTGCCCGCCGTTCGCCACCCCGCCGCCGACACTCCCCACCCCCAACCCGAACCCGTCGCCGCAGTCCAGCGTGTCGCCGACCCCCAGCCCGAGCACGTCGGGGCAGACCGGAGGTCCTCTGGTCGGCACGAACGCGCTCGGGCCGGTGCTGCTGCTGCTGGCCGCCGCGGAAGACCCCATGACGACGTCGGTCCGCCGCCCCGGTGGCGGCTAGCGCGGCCGCCTGCGGGCCCAGGGGTGCCCGTCTCGCTGTCGGCCCCTGTCCTGAGGGCGTCGGCTAGCCGGACAGCTGGCCGCGCAGCC
>DASYXX010000160.1:0-7652 GCA_035934395.1 Streptosporangiaceae bacterium | reverse complement strand
CCTCGATCCCGCCCATACCTGCCGGGTGCGGATCTTCACCCCGCGCGCCGAGCTGCCGTTCGCCGGCCACCCGACCGTGGGCACCGCGGCCGTCCTGGCGAGCCTGGACGGGGCGGGCGCGGGGGCCGAGCGGCGGTTCGTCCTCGAGGAAGGGATCGGCCCGGTCACGGTCGTCACCGACGGCCGCACCGCGCGGCTCCACCTGTGGTCCCCCGACTGCGAGACCGCCGCGGAACCGCCGCCGACTGCCGCGGTCGCCCGGGCGCTCTCGCTGCCCGAGACCGCTGTCCTGCGCAGCTGGTACGCGGGCCTGGGTGTGAGGTTCTGCTTCGTGCAGCTCGCCGACGCTGGCCTGGTTGACCGCGCCACGCTGGACAAGACCGCGTGGACGGCCGCGCTCGCCAGCGGCTGGTCCCCGCACCTCTACCTGTTCGCCGGGGAATGCCGCGACGGCGCGCGGCTGTACGCCCGGATGTTCGCGCCCGCTCTCGGGGTCGACGAGGACCCGGCCACCGGGTCGGCCGCCGCCGCACTGGTCGCCAGCCTGGTCGCCGACTCGCCGCTGGCCGACAGCAGCTTTCAACTCCAGATCGACCAGGGCGTGAGCATGGGCCGGCCCAGCCTTATCGAGGCGACCGCCCGCAAGGAGCAGGGCCGACTCGCAGAGGTCAGCGTCGGCGGTCACGCCACCATCGTGGGTCGCGGACGGATGGACAATTTCGTGATTTAGGTCTGAAACCCCGCGTATTCGGGCTGTTGGAGAATTCCGGGGTGCGCTGGCTGAGCCTGTCCGGGGTGCCGGCTGTGGGGTTGCGGGGTGCCGGCGGGCTGCGGCCGGGGGCGGGCGATTGTGGTCTATGGGCCACCGACCACGCTCTATGGGTGTGGATGGGCCCATCGACCACACGGCCAGCCCGCGCCGAACACGGCGAAAGTGGCGTAACGGGCGGCCGTCGGCCCGGATGACGGGCCGCTCCGGCACATGTGTCACATTGGCCTCGTCTGCCCCGCCGCGATTCTCGAACAGCCCGTATGCGCGGGACCGAAATGGGCCCAGGTGGTGCATTGGCCGCAGGAACATCCGGAGCGCTCCTAGAGGATCCGCAGGGCCTCGGCGGGCGCCAGCCGGGCGGCTCGCATCGCCGGGTAGAGCCCGGCCAGGATGCCTATGGCCAGCGCGATCGCCACCGCGCCGAGCAGCACGGTCACCGGGACCACCGCGCTCCAGTGGCGCACCGCGGCGTAGACGGTCGTGGTAAAACCGCCGAGAACCGCACCGATCGCGCCGCCGGACACCGCCAGCAGGGCGGCCTCGGCCACGAACTGGGTGGCGATGTGGGCCCGGCGGGCGCCGAGGGCCCGGCGCAGGCCGATCTCGCCCCGCCGCTCCAGCACGGAGATGACCATGACGTTCGCGATGCCGATGCCGCCTACGAGCAGCGCGACCGCGCCCAGCCCCAGGAACAGTCCCTGGAAAGCCGCTGTGGCGTCGGCGCGGGCGGTCAGCGCGTCGATCGGGCTGGCCACCGCGACGTCCTGCGGGGCGGCCGGATCGGCGGTCGCGGCAAGCACGCCCTCCACCGCGGCCACGCTGGTGGGGTTGGTGCGCACGTAGATCTCGGCCGGGTACCCCGGGGAGTGCAGCAGCCGCTCGGCCACCGGATAGCCGACCAGCGCCGACCGGTCCAGCTCCGGCGCGAGCGGCAGCGGGTCGAGGATCCCGGCCACGCCGAACCAGTGCCCGCCGAGCCAGACCAGGACCGAGCCGTCGGCCCGGTTGACGCCCAGGGCCCCGGCCGCGTCGGCGCCGAGGACGACCGCCGGGTAGCGCGCGGTGGCCGGGTTGAGGAAGCTGCCGTCGGCCAGGTGCCCCTGCAAGGTAACCAGCAGGTTGGGCTGGGCCGCGTACACGGTGATCGCGTTGGTATTGGCTGAGGAGATCCGGTCGTTGCGGTACACGCCGGCGTTCACGTCGCCGATGGCCGACGCGGCGATGACCGGGCCGATGCGGCTGACCATGACCGGGGCCGACGCCGGCAGCGTGACGCTCTGGCCGGTGAACGACTGGCCCGGCGTCACGGTCAGCAGGTTCGTCCCCAGCGCGTCGATCTCCGCGACCAGCTGGGCCCGGCTGGAGCCGGAGATCCCGAGCACCGCCACCATCGTGGCGATGCCGAGCGAGACGCCGACGGCGGACAGGATGGCCCGGGCCGGCCTGCTGGCCAGGCCGAGGACGGCGAGCGGCCAGGCGTCCAGCGCGCGCATCCGGCTCCGCGGCGGCACCGGTCCGGCCGCCCGGGGGTCGCGGCTCATGGCGTCCCGCCCGAACTGTCGACGGTGATCTCGCCGTCGCGCAACCTGATCTGCCGCGGCGCCGCGGCGGCGATCTCGGGATCGTGCGTGACGATCACGATGCTCGCGCCGCCGGCGTTCAGGCTGGTGAGCAGCTCGAGGATGGTGGCGCCGGTGGCGGAGTCGAGGTTGCCGGTCGGCTCGTCGGCCAGGATGACGGCCGGCTGGCCGACCAGCGCCCGGGCGATGGCGACCCGCTGGCACTCACCCCCGGACAGCTCGCCGGGCCGGTGCCCGGCCCGCGCGGCGAGGCCGACCCGGTCCAGCGCCTCGGCCGCAGCGGCGCGGCGCCTGGCCGCCGACATCCCGTGGTACAGCAGCCCGGTGGCCACGTTGTCCAGCGCGGTGAGCCCGGCGATGAGGAAGAACTGCTGGAACACGAAGCCGATCCGGCTGGCCCGGATCCCGGACAGCGTCGCGTCGGGCAGGTCCTGCACGGCGTCGCCGGCCACGCGGACCGCGCCGGCAGTCGGGCGCTCGAGCGTCCCCGCGATGGCCAGCAGGGTTGACTTGCCCGACCCCGACGGCCCGGTGACCGCGACGAACTCCCCCGCACCGATGCTGACCGAGACCGAGCGCAGCGCGACGACCGGGGGTGAGCCCGGGTGTTTCTTGGTCACGTCGACCAGTTCCAGCGCGCTCACTGTGCCTCCTCGCTCGCCGGAGGGGCGCCTTGGAGGCGCCGCCTTCCCTCGTCGCTCGTCGCAGGCTCCTCGCTCCTCAGTCCAGGCGCCGCCGCGCCCCTCCGGCTCACTGGGCCACCACCACCTTCGTGCCCGCGGCGATGCCGGGGCCGGTGATCGCGACCTCGCCCGCGGCGAAGATGCCGGTCTGCACCCCGACGAGGCGGTCCGCCCCCGGGCCGGTCACGATCTCCACGCCGTAACCGCCGCCGGCGAGCGCGAGCAGGGCCGTCACCGGGACCGCGAGCACGCCGCTCACCGACTGGGTCGCCAGCGACACCTGGACCGGCACGCTGTCGCCGGTCCCCGTGGCGCCCGGCCGGCCGGGGCGGACGGTGAGCACGTCCGTAGCGCGGGTCGACGCAGTGCCGGTCGAGTTCCCGTTCGAGCCGTCCGACGAGCTGCCGGAGCCGGGCGCGGACGGAGCCGGGCCGATCGACACGGCCGTACCCGGGGTGGTGGCGTTCGAGGGCAGCACGATCGATATCGCCTCGCCGACGTGGACCGAGGGCAGGTCGGGGTTGAGCGGTACGGTGACGGTCCGCTGGTCGGTGGTGGCCTGGTAGGGCTGCTGGCCCGGCGTGGCCGCCTGGCCGGCCGCGGCGTTCTGCGCGCCGACCAGGATCGCCGAGGGCAGGAACACGACCTGGCCGAGGTCGACCTGCCCGGTCTCGGGGTAGCCGTTCGCGAGCTGCCAGCGCTCGACGGCGTAGAGGGTGGCGAGGTCGAACTGCCCGGTCGGCGCCGTCAGCAGCCCGGCGGCGTAGCCGAGCGCGATGAGGCTGGCCTGAAGCTCCCTGACGTCGGGCCCGTCGGTCATGCCCGGCGCGAACGGCCGCCAGGCCGGCGTGCCGCCGCGCATCAGCACGACGGGCAGGTTGTCGACCCGGTACAGCGCCCGGCCGGGCCGGATCCGGCTGCCGACCGCCGGTAGCCACGTGTAGGTGCCGGTGACCGCGTTCACGATGGGCAGCGTCGGCGCGTAGCCGAGCGTGCCCTCGGTCAGAACGGTCGTGGCCAGGTTGGTCCGCACCACGGTCGCGGTGGACGGCGGCGGGGGCGCGGCCGCGGCGGGCGCGGCCGCGCCGCCCCTGACGGCCACGGTGACGACCGCCCCGGTGACGGCGGCCGCGGTTAGCAGGGCCGGGACGGCCAGCGCGCGCCTCACGGCCCGGTCCCGTCGTCTTGGACGCCGGCCGGGAGCAGGTGGCGGCAGGCCTGGTCGGCCGCGCGGAACTGCGGCGAGTACCGGCCGAAGTCGCTATGGATGCCCGGGACGTTGCCGAGGTTCAGCTGGCCGTCGGCCGTGGGATCGAGCATGGGGATGTCGTGACTGCGCATGCACTGCGCCCACCGGGTCAACGCGGGCAGGTCGGCCGCTGCCTGGGCCGCCGCATGGCTCCCTTTGATCTGCTCGATCTTCGCGATGAAGTGGTTGCACGCGCCCCAGGCGGCGTTGGTGGCGGAGTCGCGCTGGGGCACCTCGATCGAGAGCCCGGCGTGGCCCGGCCGGTGGAACGGGTCGGGCATCTGCACGCCGTGCGCCCGCATGCAGCGGGCGAAGTCGACGAAGTCCTGGTCGCTCTGCGCGGTGGTGGGCATCTGAGGCGCGCCAGTCGCCGTGCCGCCGTGCCCGGCCAGGCTGGCCACCGGCGAGTTGCCGGGGCCAGCCTGCGCCCCCGATCCAGACGAGCAGGCGGCGGACAGGGCCGCCGCCGCGGCGAGCATCAGGGCCAGGGCGGGCCAGCGCCGTCCGGGCGGCCGCCGCCTCGGCGTGCGTTCGTTGGTGAGCACCGGGTTTCCTCCTCACGACCGGGCCCGCGCCCGGTCAACCGCAGAGATACGGCACGGAGGGTTACGCGAGCGTCACGCGCGATGGCGTCGCGGGCCTGGTGCGGCGGGCGGCGTTACATATAAAGGCAGGTCGCACGATGACGTGGGGACCATGGGGACATACGGATGTGATGCTGGCGTGATCTCCGGTAGGGCACCATGGCGACATGCGCGTGCTGGTGGTCGAGGATCAGGCCGAGCTGGCCGACGACATCGCCGACGGCCTGCGCGACCAGGGCATCGGCGCCGACGTGGCCTACGACGGGCCGACCGGGATCGAGAAGGCCCTCATGAACTCCTACGACGTGGTGGTCCTGGACCGGGACCTGCCCAAGGTCCACGGGGACGCGGTCTGCGCCACCCTGATCGGATCCCGCTCGGCGGCGCGCATCCTGATGCTGACCGCGGCCGCCACCGTGGGTGACCGGGTGCAGGGCCTCAACCTCGGCGCCGATGACTACCTGGGCAAGCCGTTCGCGTTCGAGGAGCTCGTGGCCCGGGTCCGGTCGCTGGCGCGGCGCGCCCCGGCCGCCCCGCCGGTGCTCGTGCACGGCGACATCGTGTTCGACCGGGCCCGCCGCCGGGTCAGCCGGGCCGGCCGGCCGCTGTCGCTCACCCGGAAGGAAATGGGGGTCCTGGAGGAGCTCCTCGTCGCGGACGGGGGTGTGGTCAGCACCGAGGACCTGCTCGAGCGGGTCTGGGACGAGAACGCCGACCCGTTCACCCGCACGGTCACGGTGACGGTCGCGCGGCTGCGGCGCAAGCTGGGCGAGCCCGACCCGATCGATACCGTGGTCGGCAGCGGCTACCGCCTGCCATGAGCCTGGGCTTGCGCGCGCTGCTGCGCCCGGTGCGCCGGCTCTGGCCGCAGAAGGTCAGGACCCGGCTCACGCTGCTGTACGCCGCGCTGTTCTTCGCCGCCGGGTCCGCGCTGCTCGGGCTCACCTACGGGCTGGTGGCCAGCAGCCTGCCCGCGACGCCCGCCGCGAACCCGAAGGCCAGCCTGGAACAGGCCAAGCTGCTGCAGGAGTGCAACCTGGAGCGCGAGAAATCCCCCAGGGTCCCCAAAACGCAGCTGCCTGCCTGCGGGCAGCTGAAGGCCTTCAGCACGGGCCTTAGCTCTGGCGCGCAGACCCAGCGCAATCGCACGCTGAACGAGCTGCTGGTGTTCTCGCTGGTCGGCCTCGGGGTGATGACGGTCGCGTCCGGCGGGCTGGGCTGGATCATGTCCGGGCGCGTGCTCCGGCCGGTGCGGGTGATCACCGAGACCGCCCGGAGGGCGTCCGAGCAGCACCTGGGCGAGCGGCTCGCGCTGACCGGGGCCAGGGACGAGCTGAAGGAGCTGGCCGACACGTTCGACGACATGCTCGAGCGTCTCGACGCCGCGTTCGCCACCCAGCGCCGGTTCGTCGCCAACGCCTCGCACGAGCTGCGCACGCCGCTGACCGTGATGCGGACCGCGATCGACGTGACCCTGGCCAAGCCGACCCCGACGCAGCAGCAGCTGGCGGACATGGCCGTACGGGTGCGGCGCTCGATCGACCGGGCGGAGAGCATGGTCGAGGCGCTGCTCACCCTGGCCGTGAGCGACCAGGGCAAGCTCAGCACCGAGTTCACCGACCTGGCCACCTGGGCCGAGGACGCCGTCGACGCCGCCGCGCCGGAGATCGAGCGCCTGGACCTGCGGGTGGACACGAAGCTGGACCCGGCCGAGACGACCGGGGACCCGCAGCTGCTGGAGCGGATGGTCTGGAACCTGGTCGACAACGCGGTCCGGCACAACGAGCCCGGCGGCTGGATCCGGCTTCGCACCGGCGCCCGCGACTCGGCCGTGTATCTCGAGATCGCCAACAGCGGGCCGTACATCCCGGACGACGCCGTGCCCTCGCTGTTCGAGCCGTTCCGGCGCCTGGAGGCCAGGACCGGCGTCCGCGACGGCGTCGGCCTCGGCCTGTCCATAGCCCGGTCCGTCGTCACCGCCCACCGGGCGACCGTCACCGCCCGCAGCCAGCCCGCCGGCGGCCTCAGCATCTCGGTGGTGCTCCCGCGGCGGCAAGGGTGAGTGACCGGCATTACTCCAGGTCGGAGAACTCGCCTGCTCTTATGGTCGCCCTAGTGCCAACGACGCGGTGCAGAACCGATGCGTCCAGGATCGCATCGAAGTGCGGTGGCTCTTCGGCCGAGAGGACTCGCTCCTGTCGTGCGATGCGCCCTTCGATCAGGTGCTCGATGGTATCCGGGTCGCGGTGGGGCACGCTCACCTGGAGCACTGCGCGGGCGTAGTCAGGCGTCTGGAGCAGGCCCGGCACGAGGCCGAGCCCGAAGTCCCTGATGGACGTGGCATCGGCTTCCAAGCCCACGTAAGTGGAGTACGGCAAGGAGAAAGGCTGCCACCAGGCATGCTGCTTGCCCTCCACAGCTAGGTCAGTCAGGCGCTGCCGCTCGTCGTCATCGAGGCCGTACAGGCTCGCCAGGTCGCGGATGTCACGGGCGCTCGCACCCCGCTGGCCGGTTTCCAGGCGGCTTACCTTCGAGGGCGATACGAGAAGGCGCTCGGCGACCTGCTCGACCGTCCAGCCTCGCTCGATCCGGAGCGTGCGAAGCCGCGCCCCTAGCTCTCTTCGGCGCACGGTGGGGCTGCTGGTGCCTGGCACTTCAGTCTCAGGCCTTTCTATGGGTGGCTGCCGCAACACCGGAAACGGACGGTCAGGCGCGAGCGCTGGACGAGCAGAATGGCATTTGCCATTCGTGCTTGCTAGGACGGCAATCGACTAGAACGGGGTA
>DASYXX010000152.1:0-2026 GCA_035934395.1 Streptosporangiaceae bacterium | reverse complement strand
CGCAAAATACGACAAACCAGCCTGGTTACTCCCTGGTACGTGTGAAAGGCACCGTACCCCGCCTGTCCGTATTCCGCCGGCCGGGTACGGGCACGCGACACCTCGCCCGCGCCGCCAGCTCCCGCACCCGCCGCCGCGCGGTCATCGCCCGAGCCGCCGCCGGGCGGTGAACCGCATCAACGGAACATCGATGCGGTTGTAGCAGCATCTATGTTCCATCGATGCGCCTGCGGGGGGCGGGCACCCCGACCACACCAGCAACACCGGCCACGTCACTCCCCCAGGCCAGCGGCTATGGCGCCCTTCGGTCTGGCCGGGGCGAAATAGGTAACCGCCTACCCATGACGCGACACGCCGCCGATCGCAGGATGCCGGCGTGCAATCCCGACATATCACCATGCGCTGTCGGATCGCCGGCCGGCTCGCCTAGGTGTCTTGAACCGCGCGGCGGGCGGCCGGCGTACCTGTCAGCGGGTGCCCGCGGCGGCGGCGTGACCCCACCCCCGGTCCGCCGCCCCGCGGGCGCCCTGGCAGCCAGCATCGAGTCCCGGCAGGTATTTACGAATGCATCAGGGAAATGTACGGTACCCCCTGGGAGGGGATCCATTCCGCGCGGGCCAGTCGCCCGGTGATCACGCGGTCCAGCGCGGCGGGCTGAGGGGCGGGAAAATTAATGAGTCCGGCGTCTTTCTTTGATTACCCAAACGAATCTCCCGCCTCTTCGGGCAAGGTCGATCAGCTGCTGGCCGATGCCTCCGAGGAGGAATGGGCGACGCTGCTGAAGCATACGATCTACCGCCGGTACGGCCCGGGTGACCCGGTCGTGACGGCCGGGGCGCGGGACCAGTCGCTCTACCTGGTCCTCGAAGGTCAGCTGGAAGTGCTGGTCGAGCGCGGCCGGCGGGGTCACAGGCGGATCGCCTCGATCGGCGCGGGCAGCGTGATCGGGGAACTCTCGTTCTTCGACGGCGAGGCCCGCTCGGCCCTGGTCCGCGCGGTGACGCCCGCGGTGCTCGCCGAGCTGTCGCCCGCCGAGTTCGACTCGCTCGCGGTCTCGAACCCGGCCCTGGCCCGCCGGCTGCTGTTCGACCTCGGCCGGATCCTGGCTCAGCGGCTGCGCGCGGTCCAGCGTACCGAGTCGATGGCCGGAGCGACCTGATGCCCGGGGCACCGATCGTCGAGATCAGAGAGCCCGGGCGGCCCGTCCGCCGACGGGTGGTGGACCGGGCGATCGAGGTCGGGCGGGAATGCGACGGCGAGGTCCTGTCCGACGAGGGCGTGTCCCGGCGCCATTTGCGGCTCGTGCCGAGTCCGGTAGCGCTGTCCGTGGTCGATCTGGGTAGCCGGAACGGAACGCTGGTCAACGGGGTGCCGATCACCGGGCGCGCGGTCCTGGAGCCCGGTGCCGTGGTGCGCCTGGGCAGCACCGAGATCATGATGATCGGCCGCGTGGACCGGGTCGAGCCGGCCACGGCCGCGCCGACGCTCCGCGGCGTGCGGGCGGCCGACCTGGTCGTGCCGAAACCGCCGGCGCCGCCCCCGCCGCCCCCGGCCCCCCCGTCGGCGATGTCGAGGTTCTGGGGACGGGTCTTCGGGACGTCGGCGCGTCCGGGCGAGCCGCTGTTCCCCGCCTATACCGAGATGCGCAGGCGGCTTCCGCTGCCAGCCTGGCACGCGATCCGGATCGGCAGTGTGCTGCTGTACGTGGCGTTGTGCGTCGCGTTGTTCATCCGCCCGGCGGGCGGGGAGTTCTGGTTCTTCAAGGTGATCGTGCCGCTGCTGCCGATCCTTTTCTTCACGGCGCCGGGACTATGGCGCAACATCTGCCCGCTCGCGGCGTCGAATCAGGCGCCGCGAGTGCTCGGCTTTACCCGCGCGCTCACTCCGCCGGAATGGCTGCGCCGTTATGGCTACGTGATATCGATCGTCTTGTTTTTCGGCATTACAAGCACGCGCATCGCCCTCTGGAACACCAACGGCCCGGCCCTCGGCGTGCTGCTGTCCCTGACGATCCTCAATGCTTTCG
>DASYXX010000144.1:0-7148 GCA_035934395.1 Streptosporangiaceae bacterium | reverse complement strand
AGCGGGCGAGGCCCGGCAGACCGGGGTGCCCGACGGGCGGGCAGCGCGGCACCGGCGGCACGGCCGCGACCGGACGCGGCAGCGGCGGCCCGGCTTCGCGTCCCCGGTTGCGCTGCGCGTCATGGCCGCCGCCGCGGCCGTCGTCGTCCTCGGGGGCGGCGGCTACGAGATCGCCCAGCATGTCGGCGGCTCGTCAACGTCGGGCAGGTCGGCCGCCACGTCGGGCGGGCAGCCGATGAACGGATCTCGCAGCGCCCCCGCCGCCGGCGAGGCCCGTCCGCAGCACTACCTGCGCGCTGGGCAGCAGGACGTCCCCGTGGTCGAGAGCGACACGGACTATAGCCCCGCGACGCTCAAGGCCCAGGTCACGAGCACGGTGACCCGGTACGGCCTGCTGGCGCGTTCGGGTGCTAGCTTGCGCAGCCCGGTTGCGGGCAGTTCCCCGGAGCCGTTCGAGAACATCCCCGCCTCCACCCTCGCGGGGTGCGTCACCCGGATCGGGGACGGTCAGCCGGTGCTGCTGGTCGACGTGGCCCGCTACCAGGGCCGGCCGGCCACGGTGATCGTCACCAGGGCGCCGGGCGGCGCCGAGCAGGTGTGGGTGGTCGGCACGGGGTGCTCGAGGACGAACAGCCACCTGCTGACGCACGTCACCCTGGCTCCCTCGGGCTGAATCTGCCGTGCTCCTTGCGCCTCTTCGGCTCGATCATGGCGGGAATCTTCGGGGCCCTGGATCTGTTTACGCCGCTGGATCATTCACGGGAGGGCAACCCAGTGACTGACGTTCGGGATGTCATCGTCATCGGCTCGGGGCCGGCTGGCTATACCGCGGCGCTGTACGCCGCGCGGGCGCGGCTGCACCCGCTGGTGTTCGAGGGCTCGGTGACCTCCGGCGGCGCGCTGATGAAGACCACGGACGTCGAGAACTACCCTGGGTTCCCCGACGGCGTGCTCGGCCCCGACCTGATGGACGCGATCCGCAAGCAGGCCGAGCGATTCGGCGCCGAGCTGGTCGCCGACGATGTCACCGAGGTCGACCTGACCGTGAGCCCCAAGGTCGTCAAGGTGGGTGGCGACGAGTACCTGGCCAAGGCCGTGATCATCGCCAGCGGCTCCGGTTACCGCGAGCTTGGCGTGCCCGGGGAAGACCGGCTGGCCGGCCACGGGGTCTCCTGGTGCGCGACCTGTGACGGCTTCTTCTTCCGGGAGCAGGACATCGCGGTCGTGGGCGGCGGCGACTCGGCAATGGAGGAGGCCACCTTCCTGACCCGCTTCGCGCGCTCGGTGACCGTGATCCACCGCCGGGACGCGCTGCGAGCTTCAAAGATCATGCAGGACCGCGCGTTCGCCAACCCGAAGATCAAGTTCGCCTGGGACAGCGAGGTCGTGGAGGTGCTCGGCGAGGACCGGGTCAGCGGCGTCCGGATCCGCAACGTCAAGACCGGCGAGGAGAGCACGCTGCCCCTGACCGGCATCTTCGTGGCGATCGGCCACGACCCGCGCAGCGAGCTGTTCACCGGGCAGCTGCCCACTGACCCGGAGGGCTACCTGCTCGTCGAGCAGCCGTCCACCCGGACCGCCATCGAGGGCGTGTTCGCCGCCGGCGACGTGGTCGATCACACCTACCGCCAGGCGGTCACGGCCGCAGGCACCGGCTGCGCGGCGGCCCTGGACGCCGAGCGCTGGCTCGCGGACCAGGAATCCTGAGCCACAACCAAATCACCAACCACACCGAGAAGGAACGGAAGGAAGTCCTCACCGTGGGCGCAACCAAGACCGTAACCGACGCGACCTTCGAGGCCGACGTCCTGAAGAGCGACAAGCCCGTCGTCGTCGACTACTGGGCCGAGTGGTGCGGTCCGTGCCGTATGGTCGCGCCGGTTCTCGAGCAGATCGCGAGCGAGCACGCCGACAAGATCGACGTGGTCAAGCTGAACGTGGACGAGAATCCCGTCACCTCGCAGAAGTACGGGATCATGAACATCCCCACGCTGGGCGTGTTCAAGGGCGGCGAGGTCGTCAAGGAGATCGTCGGCGCCCGGCCGAAGTCGGCCCTGCTCGCCGAGCTCGCCGACTTCATCTGACCCCCGGTACCCATTCGGCTGACGCGGGCCGATTGGAGCGCCCCCACCGCGTCCACACACCGGGGGCTGCTCATATATGTGGCGGGAGAACGAGATTCCCGTCGCTGCTCAGAGCTATAAGTCGAAAGCAGATTTGATTGCGCCCGGCCGCCCGGCTCGCATGACGAGTCGGCCGAGCCGGGCGCCGTTACGGATCGGTAGTATTGCTCCGCCCTACGCGAGCCGCAGCGCCCGCTCCGGAGTCATCGAGCCGAGCAGGCGCTCCAGCGCTACCTCCACGTCCTCCCGCCAGGACAGCGCGGTCTTGAGCTCGAGCCGCAGCCGCGGGTATCGGGCGTGCTGCCGGACGGTCTTGAAGCCGACGGCGAGCAGGTAGTCGGCGGGAACCACGCACGACGGCCCGCTCCATTTGAGGTCCCCGAACGCTTCGATCGCCTTCACGCCCCGGCGGGTCATGTCCTTGGCGACCCCCTGCACGAGGATCCGGCCCAGTCCGCCGCCCGCGAACTCGTCAAGGATGTGCGCGGTCATGAGGAGGACGGCATCGGCGCTCACCGGGCTCGTCGGGAACGCAACGGAGCGGGGCACGTACAGCGGCGGCGCGTAGAGCACGTAGCCGGCGGCGACGCCGTCGACATAGCTGATCTTCCCGCAGCTTCCCCATTCGAGCAGGACCGACGAGACCCACGACTCCTTCTCGAGCCGAGGATCGCCCTCCTCGTGTGCCCGGGCGTAGCCGACGGGGTCAAGCTCCCAGAACACGCAGCGACGGCACTTGGACGGCAGGTCGCCGAGGTTGTCGAGCGTGATGCTCGCTAGGCGGCGCGACACGGGCACCCCTGAGATCGTGGCAGCAACTCTGATGCCGGGCCGCCGGAAGGCCGACTGGCTCGCCCTGCGCTCCCCAATGCCCGTTGGTTCATATGGTACCCACTGGGCGCGTCGTTAGTGGTTATGTCGGCGTCTTCCGCGTCCACTAGGCTCGGCTAGTGAATACGACTCCGTCGGCCATCCCCCCGCGCAGGAGCTTCGGCAGTGATAACCACGCGGGCGCCCATCCCGCGGTGCTGCGTGCGCTCGGCGACGCCAACCGGGGCGACGCGATCGCCTACGGCAATGATCCCTGGACGGCGCGAGCCACCACGCAGCTCGCCGAGCTGTTCGGCGCTCACTCCGTTTTCTTCGTGTTCACCGGGTCGGCGGCCAACGTTCTAGGCATCAGCCTGATGCTGCGCCCGTACGAGGGCGTCGTCTGCGCCGAGGACGCCCACCTCAACGTTGACGAGTGCGGGGCCGCCGAGCGGATCGTGGGCTGCAAGCTGCTGACGCTTGCCGCCCCGGGCGGCAAGCTGACGTCGGAACTCGTCGCGCGCCGCCTGGGCGGGCGCGGCGACGAGCACCGCGTGCAGCCGCGGGCCGTCGCCATCACGCAGGTTACCGAGGTGGGCACCTGCTACACGCTGGAGGAGCTGCGACGGCTGCGCCAGTTCTGCCGCGCCAACGGGCTCCTGGTCTACATCGACGGCGCGCGCCTGGCCAACGCGGCGGCGTTCCTCGGCTGCTCGCTGGCCGACCTGGCCGCCGGCGCGGACGTGCTGAGCTTCGGCGGGAGCAAGAACGGGGCCATGGGCGCCGAGGCGCTGATCGTGATGAACGGCTCGCTGGCGGCCCCCGCACGGTTCCAGCGCAAGCAGCAGATGCAGCTGGCGTCGAAGATGCGCTTCGTCGCGGCACAGTTCAGCGCGCTGCTCGAGGACCAGCTATGGCTGCGGAACGCCGAGCGCGCCAACGCGATGGCGCGGCGGCTCGCCGATGGCGTCACCGGCGTTCCCGGCGTGCGCCTGCGCCAGCCGGTCGAGTCGAACGGCGTCTTCGCGGCCCTGGACCCGGCGCTCATCGGGCCGCTGCAGCGCGAGTGGTCCTTCAGCGTCTGGGACGAGCGCGAGCACGTGGTCCGGTGGATGGCCGCCTTCGACACCACCGAGGATGATGTCGACGCTTTCGTCGCCGCAATCCGCGCGGCCGCGGGCGCGCTGACCGCCTGAGCGGCCGGTTCCACGGGGAACCTTACGGTGAAACACCCTGAGCCTGCGTTGGTTACCGCCATGGCGCACGGGAGGGGCCCTCGCTACGTCGAAGGGTCACCATCGACGACGGGTGACTCGCCGGATGCGTTTGAAAGGCTTCGGCGAGGTCCTGCGAGACGGGACGCATAGGACTCTCGCATCTGACACAGCCGCCGGAAGCTGTGCTCGTCGATCTCTGGGGTGAGAACGCCCTCGAGCAGTGGGAGGAGGTAGTCGCGCAGATAAGCGCCACGAGCCATCCATTGGTAGTAGTGCCGACCGTCGTGGTGATACGGGCCGTAAAGCTTTCCTCCCGGGAAGGTTCGCTCGAGCCAGCGGAAGATGGCCTCGTGGCGGACGTGCATGCGCAGCGTCACTTGAGGCTGCCGACCGTCTCCACCGAAGTGACCCTCGCCGATCAGAAGCCCGGCAAGAAGGCCGAGGTTCAGATCCTCAGACACTGTGTTCGTCCTCCGTCACCTGCTAACGCTGCTTGGTCTCGCCTATGAGAGAACACCCTATGCAGAGCCCAGGCCGACACAGGTTGCCGATGGGACCCACCCAAAGGTGTGCCGCGGACCGCTCGGCGTTTTCCCTACGCCGCTGGCCGGAAATGTCAGGGCTGCCCGATATCATCAAACGCATGGACGAAAAAGATGCCTTAAGCATGGTCGATGACCATAACGATGATAGCCCAGCAACCCCCGGGCTTCTGGGCTCGGAGGCACCGCTGGAATGGCTGGAGGAGCGGATCTGCGAGCTGGCCGGGCACTCGGCCGCGGCGACCTGCCGCTTCCTGCAGCTAGTGGCCGAGTTCGACGCCCGCCGCGGCTGGGCGAGCTGGGACCTGCCCTCGTGCGCGGCGTGGCTGGCGTGGCGGTGCCAGGTTGCCCCCGGCACCGCCCGCGAGCAGGTGCGGGTCGCCCCCGCCCTGGGCGGCCTGCCGGTGATCTCGGCGGAGTTCGCGGCCGGGCGGATGTCGTATGCGAAGGTGCGGGCGCTGACCCGGATCGCCACTACGGCGACCGAGGCGGAGCTGGCTTAGGTCGTCGGCCCGATGACCGCCGCGCAGTGCGAGCGGTTCGTCGCCGCGCACCGCAAGGTGTCCGGCGCCGAGGAGCTGGCCAGCCGGGCGGCGCGACGGGTCAGCGTCCATGTGGCCGAGGACGGGACTGTCACGGTCACCGCCCGGCTGCCCGCCATCGACGGGGCGGTGGTGTTGCAGGCGCTGCGCGCCGCGGCGGGCGACTGCGAGCACCCGCACCGCCCGCACGACGACCCAGCCGAGGACACCGCGCATGCCGGGCCCGCCGGGCAGGCCGGGCAGGGCATGCGGCGGCCTGCCGGGCGAGCCTGGCCGATGCCTTGGTTGAGGTGGCCGGGGCGTATCTGTCGGGGAAGGTCGCCACTGCGGGCAACCCCGATATCTATCAGGTGATCGTGCACGTCGGCCCCGAGGCCCTCACCGCCGCGCCGACCACCGCCGACCCAGCCTCCGCGCCCGCCATTGCGGGCGGCCCGCCACGGCAGCCGGGGACCGACCCGGGCGGCGTTTCCGCGGAGACGCCCGCGGACCAACTCGCGCCGACGCCGCACGGCGTTTCCGCGGAAGCGCCCGACGGCGAGCCATCGGGCACAGCACCCACCCCCGCCCGCCGGCCCGCCGGACATCCGGCGGACCCGCGACGCTGCCACCTCGCCGACGGCCCCGCCCTCAGCCCCGCCGCCGCGCAAGCCCTCGCCTGCCACGCCACCGTGTCCTGGATGCTGCACGACCACGACGGCACCCTGCTCGACGTCGGCCGGCGCCACCGCAAACCGCCGCCCGCGCTGCGCCGCGCCGTCCGCGAACGCGACAAGAACCGGTGCCAGTTCCCCGGCTGCCGCTCCCGGCGCACCGACATCCACCACGTCATCCCCTGGGCGAAGGGCGGCAAGACCCGGCTGCGTGACCTGATCCTGCTGTGTGAGGCGCATCACGTGATCGTGCACGCCCTCGGCTACCTGATCACCCCCGCTCCGGGCCGCGGCGGGTTTGTGTTCACCCGCCCCGACGGCCAGCCCATGCCCGGCAACCCCGAACTGCCCGAAAGCGACGGCGACCTGACCCGCTGCCACGACGCCGACATCACCATCGACACCATCATCCCCACCGGGCTCGCCGACAAGCTCGACCTGGAGCTGGCCATCTGGGCCTGCTTCGCCAACGCCCGCATTGCGGCCGAGCGGGCCGCCGAAGGCCAGCGCGAGCACGACCTAGCCGCCTGAACCCAACCCAGAGAGTTATCCACCCCTAGACCTAGGGTGTTTCACCGTAAGGTTCTACGTGGAACGGCACCGAACTCCGTCAGGCGGAGCGGGGATGCACGTCCCTGGACGGCACCAGGCCGGGTCTCATCGTCTCGACGATTCGTTCCAGGTCGTCGATCGACGCGAACTCGACCACGATCTTCCCCTTGCGCGCGCCGAGCTCGACCTTGACCCGGGTCTCGAACGCGTCCGAGAGCCGGTCCGCCAGGTCTTTGAGAGCGGGAGCTATGGGCTTCGGCCTGGCCTGAGCCTGCCGGGGCGCTTTGGCCGCCTGCACGCCGAGGGCGACGATCTCCTCGACGGCTCTTACGGACAAGCCCTCGGCCACGATCCGGCGGGCCAGGTGCTCCTGCGCCTCCAGGTCCTCCACTCCGAGGAGCGCTTTCGCGTGCCCGGCGCTCAGGACGCCCGCGGCGACTCGCTTCTGAACGTCGGCCGGCAGGCCAAGCAGCCGGATGGTGTTCGAGATGTGCGGCCGGGACCTGCCGACCTTCCTCGCCAGCTCCTCGTGCGTGGCGGAAAAGTCTTCGAGCAGCTGCTGGTAGGCGGCGGCCTCTTCGAGCGGGTTCAGCTGCTCCCGGTGCAGGTTCTCGATCAGCGCGTTCCTGAGCATGTCGTCGTCCGGTGTCTCCCGGACGATCGCCGGGATCTGCGACAGGCCCGCGCGCTCGCAGGCCCGCCACCGCCG
>DASYXX010000836.1:0-1600 GCA_035934395.1 Streptosporangiaceae bacterium | reverse complement strand
GTCAGCACCGCCTGCCGGACCACGCCCTCGACGGTCTTGGAGGCCAGGAACTTCGGCACCCGCTCCAGCGGGAAGCTGTGCTGCGGCCCGAGCGACAGCAGGATCGCGTCGTCGCTGGCCGCGGCCTGCAGCTCGAAGTCGAACGTGACGCAGAACCGCTTGCGCAGCGCCAGGCCCAGCGCCCGGTTCAGCCGGGCGCCGAACGGCGCGTGCCCGACCAGCTGCATCCCCCCGGCGTCGTCGAAGAAGCGCTCCAGCACGATAGTGTCCATGGTCGGCAGCACCCCGAGCTGCGCCCGCCCCGCGCCGAGGTAGGCAACGATCGTCTCGGCGGCCGGGTCAGCGATCCCGCACTCGGCCTCCAGCCAGGCGACGGCCTCGGCGGGCCGGCCCGCTTCGAGTTGCTCCGCCACCGCGGAGCGGATCGCGCACACCTCCTCGGAGAGCTCGTGCGTGCGGCCCGGTGCCTCGCCGAGCCAGAACGGCACCGACGGCGGCGCGCCGTGCGCGTCGACCACCCGGACGATGCCGGGCTCGACCCGGCGGATCTGCCACGAGTGCGTGCCGAGCAGGAAGATGTCCCCGGCCATCGACTCGATCGCCCAGTCCTCGTTCACCGTGCCGACCAGCGTGCCGTCGGGCTCGGCCAGCACCCGGTAGTCGCCGAGCTCGGGGATGGCCCCGCCGGAGGTCAGCGCGGCGATGCGGGCCCCGCGCCTGCCGCGCAGCCGCCCGGCCACCCGGTCGCGGTGCAGGTAGGCGGCCCGCCGCCCGCGGCCGGTCTGGATCCCCTCGCTGACCAGCTCCGCGATCTCCTCGAAGTCGGCCTGGGACAGGTCCGCGAACGGTGCCGCCCGCCGGGCCAGGGCCAGCAGGTCCTCCTCGGCCCAGTCCTCGGCGGCGCACTCGGCCACCATCTGCTGGGCCAGGATGTCCAGCGGCCCGGCGGGGATGATCAGCGCGTCGAGCCGTCCCGATCGCGCCCCGCGCATCAGCGCCGCGCATTCCACCAGCTCGTCCCTGGAGGTCGGGTACAGCCGCCCGGTCGGGGTCCCGGCGCGGGTGTGATTCGAGCGGCCCACCCGCTGCAGGAACGTGGCGAAGCTGCGCGGCGAGCCGATCTGGCAGACCAGCTCCACAGGCCCGATGTCGATGCCCAGCTCCAGCGACGCCGTCGCGACCAGCGCCCGCAGGTCGCCCTCGCGGAGCCTGGACTCCACCCGCTGCCGCCGCTCCTTCGACAGGCTGCCGTGATGGGCCGCCACCTGGCCCTCCCCGAGCCGCTCGCTGAGCAGGTGCGCGACCCGCTCGGCCATCCGCCGGGTGTTCACGAACACCAGCGTGGTGCGGTGCCGCTGCACGTGCCCGGCGATCAGGTCCAGGATCTCGGCCATCTGCTCCCCGGACGCGACCGCGCCGAGCTCGTCACCGGGCAGCTCCAGGGCCAGGTCGAGGTCGCGGCGGTGCCCGGCGTCCACGATCGCGCACAGGGGCGACCCGTCGGCCCGGGACCGGCCGTCGCCGGCGCCGATCAGCAGCCGGGCCACGGCCTCGACCGGCCTCTGGGTCGCCGACAGGCCGATCCGCTGGAGCGGCTCGC
>DASYXX010000101.1:0-4219 GCA_035934395.1 Streptosporangiaceae bacterium | reverse complement strand
CGCCGGACCACGATCGGCCCGCGCAGCCGCGCCCGGTCGAACGCGTGCAGCGGCTGGCCGAGCTCCAGCATCAGGTAGTTGGTGATGTCCACGGCCAGCGACACCGAGCGCATCCCGGCGCGGGCCAGCCGGACCCGCATCCGCAGCGGGGTGGGCCGGGTCACCTGCACCCCGTGCACCTCACGCAGCACGAACCGGTCGCAGGCGGTCGGGTCCCCGATGCTGGCCGGGTACACGTCGGCGGACACCTGGTCCACGCCGGCGAGCAGCCCGACGTCCGCGGGGTCGGTGAACTCTGCCCCGAACGCGATCGCCAGCTCGCGCGCCGTGCCGCGGACCGACAGCGCGAAGCCCTTGTCCGGGGTGACGTTGATGTCGAGCACGTGGTCGCGCAGGCCCGCGTACTCGGCGAAGTCGGCGCCGAGGGGGGCGTCGGGCGCCAGCACCAGGATCCCGGAATGGTCGTCCCCGATCCCGAGCTCGGCCGCCGAGCAGATCATGCCCTCGGACGTCCGCCCGTAGGCCTGGCGGGCGCCGATCTCGGCGCCTCCGGGCAGCACAGAGCCGGGCTGGGCCAGCGGCACCCGGTCTCCAACGGCGAAGTTCACCGCGCCGCAGATCACGTGCTGCTCGCCGGTGCCGGTGCGCACCGCGCAGTAGCGGATCGGCTTGCGAACGTCGGTCAGCTCCTCGATCTCGGTCACCTCGGCCACGACGATGCCGCGCGCGTCCTGGCCGACCTGCTCCACGGACTCGACCTCCAGGCCGGCCGCGGTGAGCCGCCGCGCCACCTCGGCGGCGTCGGCGTCGGGGCCGACGGGCGCGTACTCGAGCAGCCACGAGAGCGGAACTCGCATCACGCCTCCATCCCGAACGCCCGGCTGAACCGCACGTCACCCTCGACGGTGTCCCTGATGTCGGTCACCCCGTGCCGGATCATCAGCGTGCGCTCGATCCCCAGCCCGAACGCGAACCCGCTGTAGCGGTCCGGGTCGATCCCGCAGGCCACCAGCACCCGCGGGTTCACCATCCCGGCCCCGGCGATCTCGATCCAGCCCTGGGACCGGCAGACCCGGCACGGGTCGGCGCCCTGGCGGGTGGACGCGCCGCGGCACACGTGGCACTCCATGGACACGTCCGCGGACGGCTCCGTGAACGGGAAGAAGTCGGGGCGGAGCCGGGTGCGCAGCCCCTCGCCGAACATCGCGTCGACGAACGCGGTGATCGCCCCGCGCAGGTCCGCCATGGTCAGCCCCTCGTCCACGGCCAGGCCTTCGATCTGGTGGAACACCGGGCTGTGCGTGGCGTCGAGCGTGTCGGTGCGGAAGCACTTGCCGGGGCTGACCACGTACAGCGGCAGCGGCCGGGTCAGCATGGCCCGGATCTGCACCGGCGAGGTGTGCGTGCGGAGCACCAGGCCCGAGCCCGCCTTGCGGTCCGGCCTGGCCACCCACATCGTGTCGTACTGGTCCCGGGCCGGATGGTCGGGCGGGAAGTTCAGCGCGTCGAAGTTGTACCACTCGGCCTCGACCTCGGGGCCCTCGGCAACCTCGTAGCCCATGGCCACGAACACGTCGGCCAGCCGCTCGGCCACCGTGGTGTCCGGATGCCTGGCCCCGGCCGGCAGCCGGTCCCACGGCAGCGTGATGTCGGCGGCCTCCTCGACCAGCACCCGCCGGTCGCGCTCGGCTTCCAGCTCGTCCTGCCGGGCGGCGAGCGCGGCCCGGATCGCGGCGCGCGCCGTGCCGACGCGCTTGCCGGCCTCGGCCCTTGCGGCGGGCGGCAGCGCCCCGATCTCGGCGTTGGCGAGCGTGATCGGCGCCCTGTCGCCGGCATGGGTCAGCCTGGCTGCCTTGAGCTCGTCGAGGGTCGTGGCGGCGGCGATGGCAGCCAGCGCCTCGTCGAGCACGCGCTGGATCTCTTCCGGTGACAGGGCCGCCACCTCCACCGGGTCATAGCTCTTGTTCGGTGCGGACATAGCCTGCTGCTCTCCTGCGGTCACCGACTAGTTCTCAAAAAAGACCTCTAAAACAAGATCTCCATAACGGACGGCCTGAAGCTGGCCCCGTCCCGCAGCCCGGCCCGTGGTGATCTCCGGGCGCACGGCAGGGAGCTGCGCTCTGGATGCTGCGCGCGGGGAAGCTCCGGTGCGGGCCCGCCGGTCAGCCGAAGTCAGGCGTGCCGGCGGGCAACGTAAATCGGAACTCGGCCCCGCCGCCCGGCGGCTGGTGCACGCCGATCGTGCCGCCGTGCGCCTCGACCAGGCCTTTCACGATGAACAGGCCCAGGCCCGCCCCGCCGCGCCGCTTGACCCGCCAGAACTGGCGGAACACCCGCGGAGCGAGCTCGGGCGCGATGCCCTGCCCGTGATCGCGCACGGAGACGGTCACGCCAGGAGCGCCCGCGTCCTGGGCCGCTTCCACCATGGTCGTTACCGTACCAGCCCCGTGCCGGACCGCGTTCTCGATCAGGTTGGCCAGGATCTGGAAGATCTTGTCGGCGTCCAGCCAGGTCTCCGGCAGGCCGGCGCCGACCTCCAGCCGGAACCTGTCCTCGGACTCCCCGGCGGCGACCCGTCCCGCGATGACCTTCCTGGCCTGCTCGGGGATGTCCACCAGCTCGCGGTACACCTCGATCCGGCCCGACTCGATCCGCGAGACGTCGAGCAGCTCGGTGATCAGCCGGGTCACTCGGTCCGCGTCGGCGTTGACGGTCTCCAGCATCACGCGCTTCTGGTCGTCGGTGAACCGCGGCCACTTGGCCAGCAGCGTGGCCGTGAAGCCTTTGACGCTGGTCAGCGGCGAGCGCAGCTCATGAGCGACGGTGGAGACCAGATCAGCCCGGCTGCGTTCCGCGCGGGAGCGCCGCTGCGCGTCCCGCAGCGTGATCGCGAGGCGGCGGACCGCGCCGGGATGATGATGCCACCGGTCGCGGGTCTCGCTGGCGTGCTCCTCGTGAACGCTGCCCGCGCCGGGCCGGCCGTCCTCGCGCCAGTCCCGCACGTAGCCAACGCTGACCAGGAGCTCGGTCCCGTCCGGCAGGTACAGCGGCCGTTCCGGATGCCGGGTCCTCGTGCACAGGCCCTGATAGGGCCGCGTCTGCGTCCACCAGCAGCGGTCCTCGTCGTCGCGGAGCGGGAGCACCTGCTCCACGTCCCGGCCCAGCGCGGACTGGGGGCTGATGCCGGTCAGCCGCGCGGCGGCCTGGTTGAAAACGATGACCCGGCCGTGCCGGTCGGCGATCACGAGGCCGTCGGGCAGGTCGTCGGCGCAGACCAGGCCCGCGGCCAGGTCCTCGGCAGGCCCGAGCGGGCTGGCCGCTGCCGCGAGTTTCGCGCTCGCGGCCGCGTGGCCCGGCATGATCCTGTCCACTCGAACGCCGCCTCCACCTGGCCCGCTGTGTGGCTGCACCTGTCCCCGGGCTGGGCTTGCCGACCGGCCCGCGGTCCGGGGGTGCCCGCGAGCTGGCGCCGCTGCGCCCTTCGGCTAGCGGCCGGTAACCCTGACCGGGCTAGTCATGACGCAACGTGATCAAACTCTAGCGCGTCCGGCATGCCGGGCGGCACCCCGAGATGCCCTCAGCGTGCACACGGTTGCAGAAAGCCCCGGCTGGCAGATCCAGCCCGCGCGGGGTCGCGGGCCGACGAGGTGCGCAGCGAAGCGGAAACCGGCCATGTGGCGGTAGCCACGGATGCGGAGCAGGAGGCAGGGGCCCGGGGGTGAAGACTCGGTCTGTGCCCGGGCTGACACAGGGGTCGGGGTTCGGCTGCGGCGGAGCGCGGAGCCTGACGGCCGGGCATAGTCCCGCCAGTCACATCGGCACCGTGCAGCACACTGGCAGCTGACGCTAAATAACCTTGGAGCGAAACCCGCATATGGGGCCCGCAAAGATCAACACGTTGATTTGATCATGGAATGCGGTCCCGATTTCATGATCGAGGACTCAAATGCACGGAATAGATAGATTTTGCTCCTAGATCACCGAAGCCCGCCAGTCAGGCCGCCAGCTGGCTCCGCCACGAGGGTCCGCGGCCTGCCTACCACGACGCCGGTAGCCTAGGCCCACAGCGACGGGTTATTCCGCGGCGGGCCTATGTGATGGGTTCGCTCCAAGATCTTCCAATTTGGTCTCTTGGGGGCTACCCCCGCGCTGACACCGTGCCGACGCGTAAAGGCAGACTGCGGCCGCGGCGGCCAGGTTGAGGCTCTCCGCCCGGCCG
>DASYXX010000085.1:0-13198 GCA_035934395.1 Streptosporangiaceae bacterium | reverse complement strand
GGCCCGGCCGGCATCGTGGACGGCACCGGATGCGCAGTGCTGCGCCTGACTAAGGAGGAGCTGTTCGTGCTGACCAAGGTGTTCCCGATCAACCTCAAGCCCGGCACGCAGGCCGAGGTCGAAGCCATCGTCGAGGAATTCGCGGCCGAAGGGCCGGCCCGGGAGCCCGGGACTCTGTCCTTCCGGGTCTACCGCGACCCAGCCCGGCCCGACTACCTGCTGTTTGTCGAGCACTTCGCCGACCAGGCCGCCTACGACGCTCACACCGGCTCTGACGCCTACCGGGAGCTGATCGCCGGAAGGTTCGCCGGCCTGATCACGGAGTTCGTCGAGATCGACCACGATCTCCTGGTCGGCGTCTAGGACATCACGAGGCCGTGCCCGGCGGCGCCCGGGCACGCCCCTGCAAGCCGTTTACGGAGGGACACACCGTGACTGGAGAGACGCAGAAGGCCACCGCCGAGAAGCTGCGGGCACTGCACGCGGCCGGTCTCCTAATTTTGCCGAACGCTTGGGACGCCGGAAGCGCCGCGGTTATCGCGCTGGCCGGAGCTCAGGCGATCGCGACCACCAGCGGCGGCATCGCCTGGTCCCTTGGCCGCCGCGACGGCCAGCGCCTGACCCGTGCCGAGATGGTCGAGCGGATCCGCGAGATCGTGGCCGCGGTGGCCATCCCGGTCACGGCCGACATCGAAGGCGGATACGGCCCAGGCCCCGAGGATGTGGCGTTGACAGTCGAGACCGTCATCGCCGCCGGCGCGGCCGGCGTGAACATCGAGGACTCCCGCGCCCCCGGCGGCCCGTTGTTCGACCGTCCCGAGCAGGCCACGCGAATCCGTGCCGCCCGCGCCGCGTCGGCATCGGCCGGGCTGCCCGGGCTATTCATCAACGCGCGAACCGACGTGTTCCTCTACCGCGTCGGCGTATCCGAGGGGCGGCTGGATGACGTGCTGGCTCGCTCCTGCGCCTACGCCGAGGCAGGCGCGGACAGCCTGTTCGTGCCCGGGCTCACTGACCTGCAGGTCATCACCGAGCTGGCCGAATCATCCCCGCTGCCGGTCAACGTGATGGCCGGCTCGGGTGCCCCGCTGGTCGCGGAGCTGGCGGCTGCGGGAGTCCGCCGCGTCAGCGTCGGCACGGCCATCGCCCAGGCGGCGTACACCCTCGCCAGGCGCGCGGCGACCGAGCTGTTCACCACGGGTAGTTACGCCGAGCTCGAAGCAGCCCTCGACTTCGGCACCATCAACAGCCTGTTCGACGGCATCCCTGAGTGAGGTCAGGGTTGACCCGGATGCCCTGGTAGATGCACACCAGGGTGCGAACCGGGGCTGATCCCGATCGACGTGGGCCAACGCGGGCGGCAGCCTTGACGCATCGAGAGAAAAAAAAAAGGAGACCGATTCCATGCCCGCGATCATCGTCCTCGCCCTCATCGCCATCGTGGCCCTGACCGTCATCAGCTTCACCGTGCACTTCCTGCTCTCCCCCTGGCTGCTGGTGGCCATCGCCATCCTGGTCTGGCTCAAGTTCCGGCCGCGCCACTCCCACCGGTAGCCCACCGCCCGATCACCCGCTGCCCGGCCGGCCCTGAGCGAGCCGCCGGGCAGCTGCGCGGTGGTAGACACGAGGCATGACTGCCTTCCCGGTGCCCGACCTTGCTGACGTGCTGGCGGCGCGTCAGCGCATCGCGCCCTACCTCCGGCCAACCCCGCTGTACCGTTATCCGGCGCTCGATGCCTTGACCGGGGCCCGGGTCTGGGTCAAGCACGAGAACCACCAGCCCGTGGGCGCGTTCAAGGTGCGCGGCGGCGTGAACCTGGTCAGCCAGCTGAGCGACGACGAACGGCGCCGGGGTGTCATCGCCGCCTCGACCGGCAATCATGGCCAGTCGGTCGCCTACGCTGCGGACGTGTTCGGCGTGCGGGCGGTGATCTGCATGCCCGAGCGGGCCAACCCGGTGAAGGTCGAGTCGATGCGGGCCCTGGGCGCCGAGCTGGTCTTTCACGGCCGCGACTTCGACGAGGCCCGGGTGTACTGCGAGAAGCAGGCCACCGGGCATGGCTACCGGTACGTCCACTCGGGGGACGAGCCGGCGCTCATCGCGGGCGTGGCCACCTGCACCCTGGAGATCCTCGAGACCCGGCCGGATACCGAGGTGATCGTGGTCCCGGTCGGCGGCGGCAGCGGTGCGGCGGCGGCCTGCGTGGTGGCCAAGGCCGCGCGCCCGTCGATCCAGGTGATCGGCGTGCAGTCCGAGGCGGCCCCGGCCGGCTACCGCTCCTGGCAGGCAGGCACGCTCGTCGAGGACACCACCACCACGTTCGCCGAAGGGCTCGCCACCAGGACAGCGTTCGAGCTGCCGCAGCAGATCTTGCGGGAGTTGCTCGATGACTTCGTCCTGGTCTCTGAGGATGCGCTGAAGGCCGCGACCCGGCTGATGATCGAGAAGACGCGCAACCTCGTCGAGCCCGCCGGCGCGGCCGCGCTGGCGGCGGTGCTGGCGGCTCCGCAGCGTTTCGCCGGCCGGAACGTGGCGATCATCTGCAGCGGCGGCAACATCAGCCCGGCACAACTGGCAGGACTGTGGAGCGATTAGCCCGCTCCGCCGACTTAGCCGCGGACCGGGTGCTGGCGGTGACCTGGTGACCGTCCGCGATCAGAGCCGGGATCAGGTGCCGGCCGATCGCGCCGGTGCCGCCCGCAACGAACACTCGCATGTCAAGCTCCTTGCCTGATGTGATAGATCCTTCCGGCACATCAGACACACCGCTCTCCCGCCGCGTGACACCCTGCCCCGGCGGCGCAGCGGCTAAGCCGTGGATCGATCTTGTGCTTGACGATCAGCGGGCGGTCGCACCCGGGGCAGTTCAGTGCGCGCTCGTGACATCGCCGGGCTGGAATGCCAGCGCGGTCACAGTGACCGCCGCGTCCCACCGTGCCTTCTGATTAGCGGGATAGCTCCAGTAGATGGTATCGATGGCGCCGGGGCCGACCACGTCACGCTGGTACACGATGGTGCGCCCGTTGTCTTTATACCCGCTCACGGTTACGACGTTTCCGCTGATATTGGTGTAGACGACGAATAGGCTGCGGGCGTCAGCTGCTTCGTCCTGCCTGGGTGAATAGTTGAGGATGTTATTTGTTCCGTAGGCTGACAGCAGAGCCCGGCCGTCGGGTGAGGCCCATGCCTGTCCGTCGCCGTCCACGGGGGGCGGTCGCGGCGTGAAGAAGGACGGCCGGAGCGCGGTAAATCCGTAACGCGGGTTGGTGTACCTATCGTAACCGGGCGCGGTGCTCCCCCGGCTACTAACGGATGGTGGTGGTGGCGACGGTGAGTCCGGAGACGGGCCAGAGGTCGGTTGTGCAGGGCGTGGTCTGGGCGCCTGGGTCCTTGCGCTTGAATGCGAGATAACCGAACAGGAAGCTAATAGGACGCAGAACGGCCAGAGAAGCATAAACCGATATCCGCCCGCGCCGGCCACCCTCATTTTCACATCATGACACCATCATGAACGCTCGCGCTGCCGGGCGCGCTTAGCTACGGCGACCGGCCGACGGCGCCGTCCTGGTACGCGAGTCCGGCAGCGACTCCGGGCTGGATCTCGCTGCCGGTAACCTTCCGCCCCCGCTAGGCGCGATCCGTCCCTGTTTGGCAGCGCTCCGGCCCCGGCAGGAACTAGTCTTGGCCACCATGTCGACTCCCACGCCACGCGCCGGGTTCTTGCATCTTGTCGTCGGCTATGACGGCTCGCCTCCCGCCGTCCGGGCTCTCGACGCCGCGGTCAGGCTGCTGCAGGGCCGGACCGGCGGCATCGACGTGGTGTATGTGGCTCACCTCTCCAGCGTCGTCATGTTCTCGCCCGGCGCGATCGCCCAGATGGAATCCGACTTCAACGAGATCGAGCGGGAGCTGCGCGCGGCAGCCGAAGAGCAGCTGGGTGGGACGGGTGCCGCCTGGGAGTTCCGGCGGCGGCAGGGCATCATCGCCGACGAGCTGCTCGCGGCGGCCAAGGAGATCCGCGATGCCCATGCCGACGAGAGCGTGGTGATCGTGGTCGGCAGTTCCTCCCACGCCACCCACCGGATCGTCGGCTCGGTCGCGGTCGACCTGGCCCGGCACTCACCAGTGCCTCTCGTCATCGTGCCCTAGGCGGCGCGGTCAGGTCCCCGTCCCGGTGAGGGTGACGGTCAGGGTGTGCGAGCCGGTCGGGTCGGTCCACGTGAGCCGGTAGCGGGCGGTGAACGGGCCCTTCCTGGGCGGGGTGAAAGTCACCGGGATGGCCATGTCGGTCTCGGGGATGAGGGGCAGGCCGCGGGCCGGCTCGAGCGGCGCGGCGAACGGGCTGGGCAGAGCCGACGTTCCCGCCACCGTGCTCACCTGGTTGCCGGCGTTGGAGACGCGGACGTAGACGGTGGCCCGCTTGCCCACCGGGATGTTCCCGAAGCTCACGACCGGGCGGGTCGCGGCGAGGCGGCTGACCGCCGCCGTGCCGGCCCCGGTCAGGGTGACGGTGGCCCTGCGCCCGCTGCTCCCGGCGATGGTGAGCGACCCGGTGGCTGGCCCGGGCGCGGCCGGCGCGTAGGAGACCTGCACGCTGATGCTGCGTCCTGGCCTGATCTTGCTGCCCACGGCGGGCAGGCCGGTGGCGGCGAACGGACGGGGCGGGCGGGTGACCGAGGTGACGGTCTGGGTGGTCGTGCCGAGGTTGGTGATGATGACCACGCGGGTCTCGGTGACCCCGACCGGGACGCGGGCAGGCCCCGTGTCCAGCGGCAGCAGCATGGAGATCGCGCTGGCCTGCGGGGTCAGCCCGGCCTGGGTGCCGTCCCCGTTGAGGGGCACGTTGATCCGGGGGGAGATCGCGGAGCTGGTGGTAAAGGACAGCGTGCCGTCGGCCGTGCCGGGAGCCGCGGGCCGGAACGTCACCGCCGCGGTCAGCCTGTCGCCCCGGGACAGCGTGACGGGGAACGTCACGGGGACCGGCGCGCGGCGGCCGCGCCTGGTCTCGGTGACCCGGCCCACCCTGAACACGCTGGCGGGCACCGGCGCGCCGGTGGTGACGGCCACGCCGGTGAACCTGACCGACGCCCGGGCGGTCACCGAGACGCGCCTGGTGATGCTGGTGCGGACACCGGTCGGGGCGAAGGCGACGGCTTTGCCCACGGCCGCCGCCCTCGGCGCGGGCGCGCTGAACCCGAGCACGTGGTCGTCGCCGGTGCCGACGTACACCCACCCCTTGCTGGTGGCCGGGGTGCAGAACTTGACGGCGGTCCCGACGGTCGCCGACCAGATCGGCCTCAGCTGGCACGGGGCCGCCGAGGTGCAGGGCGAGGGGACGCCGGCGCTGGAGACCAGCGTGCCGAGGGCGTAGGCCTCGAGCACCGAGGGGACGCCGGTGCCGGTGCCTGAGTGGACGACGACCCAGACGACTGCGGTCGCGGGGTTGGTGCCGTCGGAGGTCACCACCGGCGAGCCGGAGCCAAAGCTGTTGCTGAGCCCGCCGTTGGCCACGTCGGACAGCGTGGGCGCGTCGGAGCCGTCGACCCCGAACCGGAACGCGCGCAGCACGTCGAAGCTGCCGTCGTAGAACAGGAAGTCATTGGTGGTGGACGCGGTTATCGTGGCGGGAGTACCGAAGAACACCGCCGGGTGCCCGAACTGGTCGCCGTAGGCCTGGGTCACGGACAGGGCGTTGTCGGTGCCGCCCGGGCCCTGCTCGCGCCCGCCTAGGTTGTCGCGGTTGAGCAGGAAGATATGGCCGTCCTTGCCGGCCTGGACCATCACGTCCGGGTCCGCGGCGGTGCCGAACGGCAGCCCTACCGGCCCGCCGGCGCCGAAGTCCAGGTTGGTCGCGGCCTGCTGCGGCGCGGCCACCTGACTGAAGAAGTCCCTGGCCGACAGCGTCCCGCTGGGGTTGACCGCCAGCCGGATCACCGATTCGCCAAGCTGCCCGGGCGGGGCGTTGCCCGGGCCCGGGGGCGGCGATATGCCGTTGCTGGTCGCGGCGAAGATCTGCCCGGACGGGTCGGCCATTATCCCGCCGCCGGACTGCCAGATGCCCCCCTGGTTGTAGGCCACCCCGGATTCATCTGTCCACAGGGTCATGGCGTGCGTTCTGACGTTGACCGCGGTCACGTACCCGGCCCAGGGCTTGTGGTCGCAGTGCGAGCCGAACGCCGCGAAGACCATCCCGTGCAGCAGCAGCGCGCCGGGCCGCTCCAGCTCGAACCCCGGGTAGAACGAGATGCTGGGGTTGTTGCTCGGATGGCCCTGGATGCGCGCCCGCCAGATGATGCCCCCCCTGGCCGCGTCGAGCGCGAACAGCACGTACTTCGGGTTTCCGTTGGCCACTACCTGCGCGAACACGTACAGGCGCCCGCTGCTGGGGTCGTACACGGGGGTGCCGGTCACGCCGATGTTCGGGTACAGGTCGAAGCACGACCTCAGCGCCTTGAACGGCGAGGTCGCGAGGTCGTACGGCGTGCCAAGCGAGGTGTGCCATTTCACCGCGCCCGTGGTCGCGTTCAGCCCGTAGATCTGGTCGTTCTCGGTCGCCACGATGACCGTGTGCGTCGAGTCGATCACCAGCGGCTGCGCCCACACCGGCCCGTCGACCGCGGTGGCGAACCGCTGCACGAACTTCGGGACCGCCGCCGGGCCCATCGCGGTCTCTCTGTCGTCCCAGCCCGTGCGCATGTTGTTCAGCTGGACGGTCGCGTCATCCGCCTTGGCCGTCCCCGCCGGGCTGCCGGGGACCGACCCGATGACGGCGGGAAGCACGGCAAGCGCCAGCCCCAGCAGTGCCGCGACGGACACGGCGGCGCGGGCGCGGCGTCGGCCTGCCGCGGGCCTGGCAGTGCCAGCACTGCGGTCCAGGGAGGCGATCCTCCGGTGGAGTAAGGACATAGATCTGGCCCTTCGGGCATGCATCATTGGGTGCCCGGGGGTGGCACATTGCAAGCGCCATCATCACACCAGAGTCCGAGGGGCGCGGGAAGGTTACCGCACCGTGACCTCATCGTGGCGCTAGCGCCAACGGCAGGCGTCCGGCACGTTCGGTCGTGATCCGGCGCACGGGATGACGGCGAAGCGCGACCGGTGTTTCACGATGTGATGGTCCTGCCTATCAGACCGCTTGATGCTCGATTGTCTGGTTTCGTTTGACGAAGCTGTCTGGTATATGACACGCTACGTGCCGAAGCCATCAACGGGGTGTTTATATAGGTTAACTACGTTAACTCATAGATTTTGAGCATCGGGGCAGCGCTCGGCAGTGCCTGCTGATCCACGTCTCACCTGAGGGCCACCACCATGAGGTTGCGTCATACGTCCATCCGCGTTCGGATGATCCTGCTCGTCTCGGTCCCGCTGCTCGCCCTCATCGGAATCTATGCCTACGCGGTCGTGGGCCAGGTCGGGACGGCGGTCGGCCTGGCCAACGCCGGCAAGATCACCGGTACGACCATCACGCCGGTGTCCAACGCCATGGTCGCGCTCAACGCCGAGCGCAGCGGCGCGGTCGGATACCTGGTCTCCCGGTCCGGCCCGGCCCTGGCCGCCTTCCAGCAGGACGAGGCCGCGACCGACCGCCAGTTCCGCGTCCTCGCCACCATCACCAGGTCCGGGCCGGTCACGTCCAACGCGACCCCGCTGGAGAAGGCCGCGGCGGCGAAGTTCGTTAACGACGACAGGGCCACTCTCCAGGCCCTGCGCGGCGACGTCTTCGGCGGCACGATCGGCCGCACCGCGGCGATCAACGACTACAGCGCCGTCATGGCCGACGGGGTCCGGGTGGCCGAGCAGTCGCTCCAGGAAACCTTCGTGAGCCAGTCCCTGGCCACCACTGCGCGGCAGGAGGTAAGCCTCTACGAGGCCGAGATGCTCGCGCTGGAGGAGAACGACATTTACTCCGGCGACGCGGCGGCCCGGCAGTTCCCCGCCGCCGATCAGAAGGAGTTCGCCCAGCTCGTCGGCGTCCGGCGGTACCTGGTCGAGGACGCCGTGCCGCAGCTTGACGCCGAGGCGGCCGGCCTGCTGGAGCAGGAGGTGCCGGACTCGCTGACCGGGGCCCTGACCAGCCAGGAGAACGCGATCATCGCCGCGCCGGCCGGGGGTGCCCGGCCGCCGGTGCCGCTAGGCCCGTGGCAGCGAACGGTGCGGACCTACGCCACCAATCTCGAGGTCATGCTGACGAAGAGCCCAGCGTGGATTCAGTCGCAGGTAACGTCATCGGCGCGCGGGGCCCTCACGACCCTGATCCTGGCCGCGGGCCTGGGCCTGCTCGCGGTCATCGCCTCGATCGTCTTCTCGCTCCTGCTCGGTCGCCGCCTGCTGCGCCGGCTGGACGGCCTCCGCCGGTCGGCCCTGGAGCTGGCCCACGACCGGCTGCCGAGCGTCATGGAGAGGCTGCGCGACGGCGAGACGGTGGACGTCGACACCGAGGCGCCGCCCGCCGAGGCCGGCGCCGACGAGATCGACCAGGTGCGCGCGGCCTTCAATACCGTGCACCGGGCCGCCGTGGCGGCGGCCGTGGACGAGACGACGCTGCGCCGCGGCGTCAGTGAGGTTTTCCGCAACCTGGCCCGGCGCAGCCAGGCGCTGCTGCACCGTCAGCTGGGCCTGCTCGACGGCATGGAACGGCGGGCGGAGGAACCGGAGCAGCTGGAGGACCTGTTCCGCATCGACCACCTCACCACGCGAATGCGGCGGCACGCCGAGGGCCTGATCGTTCTGTCCGGTGACTCCGCCGGGCGCGCCTGGCGTGAGCCGGTGTCCTTCATCGACGTGCTGCGCGCCGCCGTGGCGGAGGTAGAGGACTACACCAGGGTCCGGGTCGAGGTCCGCTCCAAGACAGCCCTGGCCGGCCCGGCGGTCGCCGACGTCGTTCACCTGCTGGCCGAGCTGATCGAGAACGCGACCGTGTTCTCGGCGCCGGACACGGTGGTGCGGGCCCAGGGAGAGCTCGTGGGCCGGGGGTTCGCCATCGAGATCGAGGACCGCGGCCTCGGCATCGCGGAGGAGCGGCTGGCCGAGATCAACCGGGACCTGGCCAGCCTCCCGGCGTTCGACCCGGCGTGCAGCGACAGGCTGGGGCTGTTCATCGCCGGGCGGCTGGCGCACCGGCACGACATCAAGATCGCTCTTCGCTCGTCGGTCTACGGCGGCACGACCGCAGTCGTGATCATTCCGAAGGGCCTGGTGGTCACCGACGACAGCCAGGTCCCGGACCTGGCCGCGGAGGGGCGCATGCTGCAGCCCGCCGCCGCGGGGGCCGCGCTGAGCAGCGCCAACGGGCAAGCGGGCAACGGGCACCGGCCCGGGTCCCCGCCGCCGGTGCGGCCGGCGGCCGGCGCGGCCGCTGATTCGCACACCCCGCGGCACGCCGTTGGCAGCACGCTCGCGGCCGAGTCGATCCCGGCGGGGCAGGCGATAGGCAGCGTAACCGAGCTGGTGCCGGGTCTCGGTCCGGACCCAGCGGCGACCGCGCCCACCCCGCCGGCGTACCAGCGGGACGGCGGACTGCCCATCCGGGTCCGCCAGGCGAGCCTGGCGCCGCAGCTCCGTGAGCGGCAACCCGCGGACGGCGGGGACTTCCAGGCCGCGCCGACCTCGGCCGAGGCGGTCAGGAACACGATGTCGGCGATGCAGCGGGGATGGGAGCTCGGCAGGTCCGCGGCGGCCGGGCCGACGGCCGCGGCAGGCCCGGACGCGGCAGGCCCGGACGCGGCATCCGCCGGGCGGGATGCTGCCGACCAGGACGGGCAGTGACCATCCGGGCCGCCGGCGGCCACATGAGCGAGCCGGAGGCGCCCGGAGGCGGGCGTGAAGCTGCGCCAGTTGCGCCAGTTATGAGGAGGGCTAACATGCGCCAGCCAGGACAGCTCGACTGGCTCCTTGATGATCTGGTCGCGCGCGTTGCGAACGTCACCAAGGCGGTCATCTTGTCCAGGGACGGCCTCGCTATCGGGGCGTCCGATGGGCTGACCCGCGACGACTCGGAGTACCTGTGCGCCGCCGCGGCCGCGTTCCACAGCCTGGCCCGGGGCACCAGCGAGCACTTCTCCGGCGGGGCGGTGCGACAGACCGTCGTCGAGATGGAATCGGCGTTCCTGTTCGTGATGGCCGCGGGTGAGGGCAGCTGCATCGCGGTGCTGGCCGCGCGGGGAGCGGAGGTAGGCCTGGTCGCCTATGAGATGGCCCTGCTGGTCACGCGGGTAAGCGAGCACCTGGCCGTCGGCCCTCGGCCGATGCGTGCACCCGCCGAGGTGGTGTGACGGCAGTGCAGCCGTCGGACGGCGAGTGGGTCGACCAGGACGCGGGTCCTGTCGTTCGCCCGTACGCGCTGACCGGAGGCCTGACGCGGCCGTCCGGCCAGCGGTTCGACCTGCTGGACCTGGTGCGGGCGGTCCGCCGCGCCGCCTGGGATCGGCCGCAGCTGAGTCCCGAGCAGGCGGAGCTGCTGCAGCGCTGCCAGATGCCGACCACGCTCGTGGACCTCGCGGCCGACCTGGACCTGCCGGTCGGCGTGATCAGGATCCTGGTCTCCGACCTGCGCGAGCGCGGCCTGATCACGATTCACCGGCCGCAGCCGGCCGGGTTCAGCGATCTGAAGATCCTCCAGGAGGTGGTCAATGGCCTACGACGGATATGACCGTGACCCTGTGTCTGACCCGAACACGGGGGCCGCTGACTCGCCGATAACCGTCAAGATCCTCATCGCCGGCGGCTTCGGCGCCGGGAAGACCACGCTCGTGGGCTCGGTCAGCGAGATCCGGCCGCTGCGGACCGAGGAGACGCTGAGCGAGCGCAGTGAGCTGGTCGACTCGCTCTACGGGGTCGAAGGCAAGTCGACGACCACCGTGGCCATGGATTTCGGCCGGATCACCATCCGGAAGGACCTCGTCGTCTACCTCTTCGGCACGCCTGGGCAGCGGCGATTCTGGTTCATGTGGGATGACCTGGCGTACGGGGCCCTCGGCGCCGTGGTCATAGCCGACGAGCGCCGGCTCGCTGACTGCTTTCCGTCCGTGGATTACTTCGAGGGCAGCGGCATTCCCTTCGTCGTCGCCGTGAACCGCTTCGACGGCGCGCACCGCCATGGGCTGGACTCGATCGCCGGCGCGCTGAACCTGGCCGCCGGCGTGCCCGTCGTGGCCTGCGATGCGCGCAGCCGCGAGTCGTGCCGCGACGTCCTGGTCACCCTGGCCGAGCACGCGATCGCCCGGCACCACGAGCGCCGCGTTCCGCAGCCCCACCTCGTCAGGTAGCGGCGAAACGCTCCCGAGTCGCTCCAGCGCATCCGGAGGTCGTCAGCCGGGCACGTACGTGAGGATCACCGACCCGTTCTCCAGTCGCCTCTCGTCGGTGAGCCTGAGGTGGAGCCCGGAGGTGTCGACATCCTGGAACAGCCGCTGCCCTGCGCCGGCCACGACGGGCCTGATCCAGAAGTGGAACTCGTCGATGAGGCGGTCGCGCAAGAGAGCGTCGTCGAAGCGGCTGGTGCCGTACTTGATGAGGTCCTTGCCGGGCTGGTCTTTCAACCGGGCGATCGCGCTGGACGGGTCGGGCCCTAGGAGCGTGGCATTCCATTCCGTCAGGGTCAGTGACCGGGATGCGACGTACTTGGGCATGGCGCTGATGCGGTCGATGTAGGTGTCGCCGGTGACGTGGCCCCAGTTGGCGTAGAACTTCTCGTAGGTCACTCGGCCCATGACGAACGCGTCGTAGCTGCCGAGCTGCTCGATGGAGTACGCGGTGTCCTCGGCGTCGAAGCTGGCCCACCGTTCAGGCGCTTCGATGACGCCGTCGAGCGAGACGAGGGTCGATTCGATCAGCTTGCGCATGGTCGTTCTCTTTCTCGGGTGGTTGATCTCGTGATCACCGGTCAGACCTTGGCGGGTGCGGGGTGGGGCTCTTTGACTGTCGTGCTGGCGACCGCGGTGGCTAGCTCGTCGCGGCGGACCAGGAGGAAGGTGACCGGGACCGCGGCCAGGGCGATGGCGCCGCAGGCCCAGAACGCCCACTGGAAGCCGCTGGTGAGCGCGGCGGCTGGCATGGTGCCCTGGTGGAGCAGGGTGCTGGCGTGGGTGGCGGCGATGGTGGAGGCGATCGCGACGCCGATCGCCCCGCCGAGTTGCTGGGAGGTGTTGAGGAGCCCGGAGGCCAGGCCGGCCTGGTGGCTGGCGATCCCGGCCAGGGCGGCGATCGAGACCGGGATGAACGCGAACGCGGTGCCGACGCCGACGACGATGAAGGGCCCGGCCAGGCTGGACCAGAACTGCCCGTGCACGGGCACCTGGGTGGACCAGAGTATGCCGCCGCCGATCATGGCCATGCCGGCCGCCATCACGAGCTTGGCCGACCCGCGGGTGACCAGGGCCTGCGACAGCCCGGCGAACGCAATCGAGGCGAGGGCCATCGACAGCCAGGCGAGGCCGGCCTTCAGCGCGGAGTAACCGAGCACCTGCTGCATGTACAGCGTGCCGATGAAGATGTACGCGAAGAAGCCCCCGCCGAGCAGCAGGCCGACCGTGTTCGCGCCCGCGAGCGTCTTCAGCCGGAAGATCCGCAGCGGCATCAGCGGCGCCTCGACGCGGGTCTCGATGACCACGAAGGCGGCCAGCAGGCCGACGGACGCGGCGAGCAGCGTCACGGTCCTGGCCGTGGCCCAGCCGACCTGCGGGGCGGTCGAGGCCGCATAGACGAGCAGCGACAGGCCACCGGTCACGGTGACAGCGCCGAGCGGGTCGTAGCGCCGGCGTTCGGTGGCGAGCCGGCTCTCCGGCACGATGCGCGGGGCGAGCAGCAGCGCCGAGGTTCCGACCGGGACGTTGAGGAAGAAGATGTACTGCCAGCCGGCGTAGCGGGTGAGCAGCCCGCCGGCGATCACCCCGACGGTCGCGCCGCTCGCCCCGATGGCGCCCCACACGCCGAGTGCCTTGTTGCGCTCGGCGCCCTCGGGGAACATGTTCATCACGATGGACAGCGCCGCCGGGAGCACGATCGCCGCGCCGAGCCCCTGCAGGCAGCGCATCGCGATCAGGGCCGAGTCCGCTGTCGCCAGCCCGCAGGCCAGCGACGCCGCGGTGAATACGAACAGGCCGGCCATCAGGATGCGGCGGCGCCCGAGCAGGTCCGCGGCGCGCCCGCCGAGCAGCAGGAAACCGCCGAAGGTGAGCGCATAGCCGGTGACGACCC